>CANLCU010000034.1 GCA_947489135.1 Micrococcales bacterium | reverse complement strand
GTTCCCTTTTTCAAGCCCAACTTGATTCGAACTGAGGTGTTTAGCTTGTCAGAAAGACTCTCAGCCAAAGTTTTTAGAGCTTCTTGCTTTCCACCTGGCTTGATTCTCCCCTTCTTGCCTGGCTTCTTGACTAATTCTTCAGTTGCACGGACAGAAAGACCCAGATTGATGACTTTGTCTGCCAATTCAGTCATACGTTGAGGATCTTCAACAGAAAGAATGGCTCTAGCATGCCCTGCACTCAAAACACCTGCTGCAACCTTTGACTGAAGAGCTGTAGGAAGCCTCAGAAGACGAATTGTGTTGGTGATTTGTGGGCGAGATCTTGATAGTTTCTCTGCCAATTGATCCTGCGTGCAGCCATACTCTTCCAAAAGCTGCTGATAAGCGCTTGCTTCTTCGATTGCGTTTAGGTCGCTTCTGTGAAGGTTCTCAAGCAAAGCATCTCTGAGCATGTTTTCGTCGCCAGTTTCACGAATAACTGCTGGAATCTGGGTCAGTCCGGCTTCTTTTGAAGCACGCAACCGACGTTCACCCATGATGAGCTCGTACTTGTCAACGCCATTTTGTTTACCAAGTGAACGAACTGAGATCGGCTGGAGAACACCGAATTCGCGGACGCTGCCCACTAGTTCAGCAAAATCAGCTGCATCGAAGTTACTTCGCGGCTGCTTTGCGTTTGGAGTGATGTCTGCAATGTTCAGGTAGCCAAAAGTGGCACCTGGAACCGGAAGAAGATCAACAGGGGCATTGGTTGAACCACCAAAGAAGACGCTGATTGGATTGCCGTCGGCTGGACGCTCCATGCGGTCCTGAGCATTTGAAACCTCCGGGATTAAAGCACCAATGCCTCTACCCAATCCGCCTTTTTTCTCAGCCATTTGCTACTCCTCTGTTTGCTATCTCAATTGCTGCTTCCATGTAAGAAATTGCTCCAGTTGAGCTTCGATCGTAGTTGATTACTGTTTGACCGTAGCTAGGAGCTTCGGCAACACCGATCTGTCGTGGAATTAGAGTCTGCAGGGTTTGAGTAGGGAAGTGATTGCGTACATCGTCTACTACAGCCTGATTTAGCTTGGTTCTTGAGTCATACATGGTCAGCAAGATGGTTGAGAGGGCAAGATTTGGGTTTAGAGCCCCGCGAATCATGTCAATGCTTCTCTTTAGCTGGCTCAGGCCCTCCAGTGCGTAGTATTCACACTGAATTGGGATGAGCACCTCAGTGGCTGCTGTGAAGGCGTTCACGGTCAGCAGGCCCAGGCTTGGTGGGCAGTCGATGAAAACGTAGTCAGGCTTTACACTGCTTGTTGAAATGTAGGCAGCTAAAGCGTTCTTTAGCCTGTGTTCGCGGGCTAGAAGGGAAACTAGCTCTAGTTCAGCAGTTGCTAGATCAATAGTTGCAGGTACGCATCTCACCCTTGGAGACTCAGGACTGACCTGAACTACCTCCGCAAGGTCCATGTTCTGCGTAATGACTTCGTAGATTGATTTGACGCCAATTCTGTGTTCGATACCCAATGCCGTTGAAGCGTTACCCTGAGGGTCTAGGTCAATTACAAGCACTTCCATGCCTTTATCGGCAAGGGCAACAGCTAGGTTGACGGCTGTAGTTGTCTTACCAACACCACCTTTTTGGTTAGAAACCGTAATGATTCTTGTTGAAGTTGGGTGGGGGATAACTGAGTTTCTCACATTAGACATACGTCTGGTGTTGTCGCTGATCTCCTGGGCTAGCGGGGCGTCCTTAAAGCCGCCTGCTAGGCCGAATTCATCGGGATGTTTCACGTGAAACCTGCTTCTCAATAGTGGTTATTTCTTCAGTTATTGGCTGCCAGCCAACCGCTTCAGGGCTTGTTTCTTCTCTTCCATTAGGGTATCCAAGACCTCGGACAACCCGTTTCTTCGCGACAGATGAACTCTCGGCCATTGATAAAGACGCGCTATCCGCTTTGCTGTTTTGGCTCAAAACATCTCCCTATCCAATTACCTAGAGTAGCCTAACCCGAACAACGGTTGTGGGGTCAACCAGAAGATTTTCCCCAACTGTGACAATCTCAAAGCTTTCTAACTTCAGCTTCTTTGCCAAAGATTTAGATTCTTCTATCTCTTCTTGAGCCTTAGAGCCCTTCATGGCTAGGACCTGTCCGCCCGAGGCCGTCAAGGGGACAAGCATTCGGAGTAGTTTAGGCAGGGCAGACACGGCTCTGGCTGTTGTCACATCATAGTTTCTAAGTGGGGCTTCTTCAGCTCTTCCCCTCAAGACTTTGACGTTCTCAAGCCCTAGTGTCGGGACAACTACATCCGCCAGCCAGTTCGCTCGCCTTTCCATGGGTTCAATAAGTACGAATTTGACCCTAGGTCTCAGGATTGCCATTGGTATTCCTGGGAAACCTGCTCCTGATCCTACGTCCGCAACCAACTGGCCATCTTCGACTAGGTCCGCAACCACTGCGGAATTGAGGATGTGTCTGGACCAGAGCTTTGGCAGCTCCCGAGGGCCGATAAGCCCTAGAAGATCGCCGTCCCTGATCAGAAGGTCGAAATACTGCCTAGCTTGCCCGATGTGCTCGCCGAAAACCTCTTGGGCTTCCTTAGGCTCAACCTCTGGGGTGTAGTCGATGTTCTCATCGAGGTTAGTCATAAGAAACTCCAATCTGTTGGCCTAAACAAAAAGCCAGGACCTAAGCCCTGGCTGAATGTTTCACGTGAAACTATTCGGCAGGCTTTGCCACAATGTGGCGTTCTTTGCCTTCGCCTTCCGACTGGGATACTAGCCCAGCTTCGGCGATCAAATCGTGAGAGATTTTGCGGTCATAAGAGCTCATTGGCTTTAGGGCAACGGCTGCATTGGTGTCTTTGACCTTGTCAATTGCCTTGTTTACAAGTTTGGTCAATGCATCCAAACGAACCTGTCTAGAGCCAGCAATGTCAATGATTAGGCGGCTAAAAGACTGGGTTTTGGTCTGAACAGCGATTCTGGTTAGCTCCTGAAGAGCCTCAACGGTGTCTGGGTGGGAGACAAGTCTTAGGTTGCTCTCTTCGTCAGCGGTCACTTCCAAATAGGCTCTGCCCTGTCTGACGTCGATGTTGATGTCGCCATCAAGGTCGAAAATGTCTAGCAATTCCTCTAGGTAGTCGGCAGCTACTTCGCCTTCTTCTTCAAGGTCCTTGATCGAGGTTTTAGCCTCGGTCTGCTCTACAACTTGTTCTTGGTTCTCTGGTGCTTCAATCTGATCTGACATTTGTCCTACTTCTTGCCGTTCGGCTTTTTCTTGGCTCTGGCCTTAGAAACTGGCTGAACGCGCTGTACTGGTGGAGCGGCTTCGGCTTCTTCCGCTGGGGTTTCGTTGCTAAGTTTGCCCTTTTTGATCAACTTAGCTTGACGTTCGTTGTGGGCAATAGAGCCCGGTGTTGGCATGCGCTTGATGACGTAGTACTGCTGACCCATGGTCCAGAAGTTGGACACTAGCCAGTAGATAAGCACACCTAGAGGGAATGAAATACCTGAGACTAGGAAGATTACTGGGAATGCGTAAAGCATGATCTTCTGGGTCTGAGCAAACTGTGTGTTCATAGCATCAGGGTTCTGGTTCTTAGCCATAATCTGCTTCTGAGTGATGAACTGTGAACCAGTCATAAGAACAATCATGATTGCTGCGATGATTTGGACTGAGGTGCTGGTTGCAGTTAGGAAGGTTTCAGAGAGGCTTGCTCCTAGGAACTTTGAACGGGCGAAGGATTCTGATAGCTCTTGGGTTAGTAGACCAACACCAGGCTTCTTGCTTTGAGCTTCCTGAAGAGTTGTGAAAAGTGAGAAGAAAACAGGCATTTGCGCCAGCAGTGGGAGACAGGAAGCGAAAGGGCTTGAGCCGTGCTTCTTGTATAGAGCCATCTGCTCTTTAGCCATACGCTCACGTGAGTCTCGGTCTGTCTTACCCTTGTACTTCTTCTGAAGTTTCTGAAGGTCCGGCTGGAGAATGTACATGGATCTCTGAGACTTGATCTGCTTCACAAACAGTGGAATCAGGGCAGCTCTAACAACTAGAACTAGTCCAACAATGGACGCAACCCATGTGATACCTGAGCCTTCTGGCAAACCCAGAGTGGTCAAAACACTGTGGAAGGTCACCAGAATAGCCTCGATGACCCATTTGAAAGGCCAGAGGATCGCTGCAAAAATATCCATTTACTTATCCTTATCTATTGAAACTGTTGCTAGCTGAGCAAACACAAACCCGTGCTTACTAAGCCCAAACCACTTAGGACCTGGGGCTACCTCATCAACCCCACCTTTTGAGAAGGGGTTGCATCTGAGGATCCGCCAGGTTGTTAGAACAGAACCTTTAACCAAACCGTGCTGCTGTATAGAGCCTAAACCGTAAGCAGAGCATGACGGGTAGAAACGGCAAACATCGCCATAGAGAGGAGAGATGATCTTTCTCCACACGACGATGAAAGCAATAAAGGCATTCCTCGGCATGAGCCAGAGGTTTACCAAAAGTGTCTTCATCTGTTTACCTTATTAACAACTCTTACTTATTGACCTGTTTAGCTGCATTTGTCAGGCATTCCTTGAGTTCATTTTCAAGATCCTGCCAGGACTTGCCCTTGATTGAAGGCAGAGCTCTGATCACCAGAGTCTGTCCTCCCTGAAAATCACTCAAGGTATTTCTTACAGCTGATCTAAGTCTTCTTTTTGTGAGATTTCTTTCGACGGCAGATCCCACAGATTTAGATACGACGAATCCAAAACGTGCTGAATTGGATTGAGTGTCGCTTTTTAGATAAATAACCATGCTGTCGCCAACTACCTTGCGACCAGATCTCATGGTTGTTCGAAAATCCTCGGCTCTTATTAGCCGGTTCTCTCGAGCCAGCAAAAGAAACTACGCAGACAGTTCGGTGCGGCCCTTGCGGCGACGAGCAGCAAGGATAGCTCGGCCAGCGCGAGTCTTCATGCGAAGACGGAAGCCGTGAGTCTTTGCTCTGCGGCGGGTGTTAGGTTGAAAAGTACGCTTGCTCATTAGGTGTTACTCCAAAACTTTTTGTGGATTCACGTCGAAAGTAAAGTTAGCTGGTGCTCAGCGAACCCAATGCCGAGCAACCTGTTAAACTTACGCCAATATTGGGGCTCTGGTCAAGTTATATTCAAAATTTTTATTGATTTAATCCAAATTTTCCAAAGATCAAAATGGGTGTTTTTGATAACATTTTGGATTTAAGTCAAAAAAACTTCCACTTTCGATTTGCAATTTCATTCACTTAGGCAGTTGAATAACTAGAGATAGTTTTCCACAGACTCAAAAACACACAATGTTAGAGTTATGCACAGTTTCTCCACAGGTGTTAATATCTGTGGACTCGGTTGTGGAAAACTACATGACGAGCAGTAAATCATTGAATTTTGAAAGACACCCATGGCCGAAATGACTGGTATTACCACTGAACAGTGGCAAGACGTCGTCTCTAGGCTCAGAGAGGACGAACGGATCACCAACCAGCTACTCGGTTTCGTCAATTTGATCTCAGTCCAAGGTGTTTTGGGTGAAACCCTTTATTTACAGGTCGCTAACGAAATGACCAGGGGAATTATTGAGCAGAGAATCAAGCAGCCACTTCTTGAAACCCTCTCCACAGTTGGGCTAGACGAGGCACCTACCAACATCGGCATTGTTGTAAACCCAGAACTTACTCTCGCGTTCTCCGCAAACCAGCAGGCTGACCTAGAGCTGGAAGAAGAGCTAGAAACAGTTGTTCCGGTTTACTCATCAACAGATAGTTCTCAACCAACCGATGGATCTTCAAGGTTGAACCCTCGCTACACATTCGAAAGTTTTGTCCAGGGAAGCTCAAACAGATTCGCTCACGCAGCGGCCTTCGCAGTAGCTGAAGTGCCTGCAAATGCCTATAACCCTTTGTTTATCTATGGAAACTCAG
The DNA here is from genome assembly GCA_947489135.1 of Micrococcales bacterium. Classification (GTDB taxonomy): domain Bacteria; phylum Actinomycetota; class Actinomycetes; order Actinomycetales; family Microbacteriaceae; genus Rhodoluna. Next base: position 3,293 of record CANLCU010000034.1, on the reverse strand, counting down.
GTCTTGGTAAGACTCACCTTTTGCACGCTATTGGTAACTATGTTCAGCAGTACTGGCCAGCTAAAAAGGTCCGCTATGTATCTAGTGAAGTTTTCACCAATGACTTCATCAATGCGATCCAAACCAACACCAGCTTCAATTTCCAGTCAAAGTACCGCCAGGTAGACGTTCTTCTGATCGATGACATCCAATTCCTTCAGGGTAAGAAAGAGACTCAAGAGTCTTTCTTCGCTACTTTCAACGCTTTGCATGAACAGGGCAAGCAGGTAGTTATCACTAGCGATGTCTCACCTAAACTTCTGAACAGTTTTGATGAGCGCATGCGAAGCCGCTTCGAATGGGGTCTAATGACCGATATTCAAGCTCCTGAACTTGAGACAAGAATTGCTATTCTTCGTAAAAAGGCTGAAAACGACAAGATTCGCGTCAGTGACGAGATTTTGGACTACATGGCTGCTCGAATTTCCTCAAACATCCGTGAACTTGAAGGTGCTTTAATCCGAGTTACCGCATTCGCAGCCCTAAACAGAACCCAGATCGATATGCCATTGGTCCAGGCTGTTCTAAAGGATGTTGTCCCACTAGGTGAAGATGGCAACAGCATCGCACCTATGGAAATTGTTAGAGCTGTTTGCAGCTACTTTAAACTCACCCAGGAAGAACTATTTGGTAAGTCAAGATCTCAAGCGATTGTTACTGGAAGACAGATTGCCATGTATCTATGTCGCGAGAAAACCAGTATGTCTCTTCCTAAAATTGGAGCTCTTTTTGGTGGCAGAGACCACACTACGGTTATGTATGCAATCAAGAAGGTCGGTGACCTAATGAAGGAACGTAGATCTATCTACAACTTTGTCACCGATATCATGTCTGGTTTAAAGTAATAAGTTTTCAACATCATCTGTTCATAACCTGTGCAATAACACCCTATTTCTGTTAGTAACCCAAACAAGCTTGTTAGGTAAGAATTTTCATTCCACAACTGAAGAAGTTATTCACAGAATTATCCCCAGATGTGTATACAACTTCCAACCATGTAGTTCAGGTCTAATTCAGGGTCTCCATAGAGTTATCCACATTATCCCCAGGTGTTAATAAGACTATTAAAGATTAAAGAGTTAAAGAATTTAAAGTCCATAACTCTTAGGGTTGGGCTTTGTACCATTGGTGCCTGAGTTTTATGCCAAGATTAACCAAGTAATCCCCACGAAAGGTGAACTGTGAAGTTCCAAGTCAACAGAGATGTGCTCGCAGAAGCAGTAGCTTTCGCAGCTCGCATGCTTCAGTCAAAACCAACATCCCAGGTTCTCTCAGGTATGAGATTGGTTGCTGATGCAAACTCACTCCAAATCTCTGTATTTGACCATGATGTATCAGCTCAAACTGATGTTGTAGCAAACGTTGATCAGTCTGGAACAGCATTGGTTTCAGGTCGTCTTCTAAACGAGATCATTGGACGTCTTCCAAACCAGCCGGTAACTTTCGTAATCGATGGCACAAAAGCAGTCCTAACTTGTGGCACCTCAAAATTTGAATTAGCAACATTACCTATTGAGCAATACCCAACTCTTCCTCCGATCCCACCAGTGAATGGAACTATTGACGGAGATGCATTTATCTCAGCAATCAGAAGAGTTTCAGTTGCATCAGCTAAAGACTCAACAAGACCTTTCCAAAAAGGAATTCAACTAAGAGCAACTCAGACATCAGTAACTTTCACCGCAGCAGATCCAAACAGAATTGCTCGTTGCCAGGTTCAGTGGCTGGGCAAAGATGTTCCTGATGAAACATCAGCTGTTGTTCTTACAAAGACAATGCAGGACATTGAAAAGACTTTCTCAAACCTAGGTGAAGTAAGTATTTCAATTGCACCTGATGGTGGCATGGTTGCTTTCCAAGCTAAGAACAGAGTTGTTACAACTGTTGTTCTAAACATTGAAAACTACCCAGACATTGATCAGTACTTCCCAACTAATCTTGAAGAGTCAGCTGTAATCAACAAGCAAGATTTAATTGATGCAACTCGAAGAGTTGAACTTGTTGTGAATGAATCTGAAGACACTATTCGTTACGCATTCGAAGAAGGCGCAGTTAATCTAGATTCAACAAGTTCAGAAAACAACGCATCTGAATCTGTTCAAGCAACCCTTAATGGAAACCCAACTAGTTTGAGATTTAAGCCTTGGTTATTCCACGATGGTCTTTCTCAGATCACAAGCGAATTTGTGAAGATTGAATTCACAAAAAACCAGAGAGACCCGTCTCGTCCTGGACCAATCATCATGTCAAGCCAAACCTCCAAAGATGCAGCTTCGCCTGACACATATCGGTACCTTCTAAACCCGAACATGCTCAAGCGCTAAACACAGCATCAACATCGAAAGGCAACAAATGCACATTGGACTAATTGGCCTAGGAAAAATGGGTGGCAACATGCGTACCCGTCTTCGCAACAAGGGAATTGAAGTAACCGGTTACGCACGTGATCGCAATGTTGCTGATGTTGGAAGCATTGAAGAACTAGTCGACGCTCTTCCATCACCAAAGATTGTTTGGGTAATGGTTCCTCACGGTAAAGCTACTGATGATGTCATCAATGAACTTCAGAAGCACATGGGTCAAGGAGATCTAATCATTGAAGGTGGAAACTCACGCTTCAGTGAAGACATTCGCCACGCTGCCCAGGTTGCAGAGTCAGGCATTGGATATCTTGACTGTGGAGTTTCTGGTGGAGTCTGGGGTCTACAAAATGGTTACGGCCTAATGGTTGGTGGTGACGAGAAGTTGGTTGCACAAGCTATGCCAATCTTTGATGCACTTCGTCCAGAAGGAGAACGTGCTGAAGGTTTTGTTCACGTCGGAGATGTTGGTGCTGGTCACTACGCGAAGATGGTCCACAACGGTATCGAGTATGCAATGATGCAAGCTTTCGCTGAAGGTTATGAACTTCTAGAAAAGAAGGACATCATCAAGGATGTTCATGGAACTTTCGCTGCCTGGCAAAGAGGAACCGTTGTTCGTTCATGGCTGCTAGATCTTCTAGTACTTGCGCTTGAAGAAGACCCAAGTCTTTCCAAGATCAAGGGCTACGTTGAAGACTCAGGTGAAGGTCGTTGGACTGTTGAAGAAGGAATTGCAAACGCCGTTCCAATGCCAGCAATCACAGCTTCACTATTTGCACGATTCACTAGCCGTCAAGATGATTCACCAGCGATGAAAGCTGTTGCAGCTCTGCGTAATCAATTTGGTGGTCACGCGGTTAAAAAAGCAGATTAGATTTTAGATGCACGTCA
>CANLCU010000033.1 GCA_947489135.1 Micrococcales bacterium | reverse complement strand
TGAGTGTGGTTATCGTAGGTGCCAACCTCTAGTGGTTCAGGAACATCTGGGTAACTTAGATCTCTTGAAGAGCCATCTTCTGCTTTGCGGTGTCTAACCCGAATATAGTTTTCGCTTGGCAGATCTTGATTTGGCTCTGTGCCCATGGGGTTAGCTAGCTGTTTCTGCTTCAATACGAGGGAATAGAACTTCTAGTTCTGAAACAGTGATGCCTGGAAGGATTTGGCCCCAGTTACCTGCTTCACTAAGTGGCTGGTCAGCTAGTTCGCCTAGTTTGCCTTCAGTTAGAGCAGCCCATAGCTTGGCTGTTGCCTTAGGAATAACAGGAGCTAGTAATACAGATAGAACCCTTAGACCTTCAGAACAGACATAGAGAACTGTTTCTAGTCTTGCCTTGTTGGCTTCATCTTTAGCTAGAGCCCAGGGCTCTTGAGAGGTGATGAAGCCATTAAGTTCATCAACCAAGGTCCAAACACTGTTGATGGCATCGTGAATAGCAACTTCATCAATAGCTCTGTCGGCATTTAGAACTGCATCTTCAGCAACTTTGATAACTTGCTTGTCGATGTCGGTGTATTCGCTAGGAGTTGGAATAACTCCATCGAAATACTTTCTAACCATGGCAAGAGTTCTTGATGCCAAGTTACCGAAACCATTGGCTAGCTCTGCTTGGTATCTAGCTGATAGATCTTCCCAACTGAATGAACCATCATGACCAAAAGCAATTGCCTTCATGAAGTAGTAGCGGAAAGCATCGCTTCCGAAGATGTCCGTGATCTGGTTAGGAGAAATACCGGTGAGTTTAGATTTAGACATTTTCTCTCCACCAACTAGTAGCCAACCATGACCAAAGATCTGCTGTGGTGGTTTGATATCCGCTGCCATCAACATTGCAGGCCAGATAACTGCGTGGAATCTAAGAATGTCTTTACCAACAATCTGAACTGTTGCAGGCCAACGCTTGTTGAACGCTGCTTCATCCTGACCATAGCCAATTGCGGTTATGTAGTTCAGGAGTGCATCAAACCAGACGTAGGTGATGTGTGAGTCATCCCAAGGAATATCAATTCCCCAATCGAACTTCTCTTTAGATCTGCTGATTGAAAGATCTTCTAGACCTCTTCTAACAAAGGAGACAACTTCGTTCTTTGCTGATTCAGGCTGGATGAAGTTTGGGTTCTGCTCAAAGAAATCTAGTAGTGGTTGTTCAAACTCACTTAGCTTGAAGAAGTAGTTGTTCTCTTCTAGTTGTTCAACAGGCTTTGAGTGAATCGCACAAACATCTTGGCCTTCGAACTCTCCTGCTCCATCAACTAGATCAGCTTTGTTCTTGTATTCTTCACAGCCAACACAATATGCACCCTTGAATGAACCCTGGTAGATGAAACCTGTGTCATAAAGCTTCTGCATGAACTTCTGAACGTTCTCTTCGTGACGAGGTTCGGTAGTTCGAATGAAATCTTGGTTATCAATGTCAATGGTTTCTAGAAGTGGTAGCCAAGCGTCGTGAACAAGCTTGTCTGTCCAGTCTTTAGCTGAAACCTTATTAGCAGCAGCAGTTCTTAGAACCTTCTCGCCGTGCTCATCGGTACCTGTAAGAAGGAAGCTGTCTTCTCCCCTTTGACGGTGCCATCTAGCCAAAACGTCAGCAGCTACCTCGGTATAGGCATGGCCGATATGAGGTGCATCGTTGACATAGAAGATAGGTGTAGTTACGTAGAACGATCCACCATTTGAATTTGTTGACATTAGTTCAATCTTAACTGGCTCTGGAATCTAGGACCTGCTGATACAGATCACTTTTGCTCAAAGAGTGCTTTTCGGCAACCTTTGCTACAGATTGTTTCAAAGAAAGACCAGCTGATCTGCCTTCTTCTACCTCTAGAAGCAGCTCTTCTAATGTGGCTGTTGTCACAGATGCTTCAGAGTTACCAGCGATTACGAGTACCAGCTCCCCCTTAGTTGGGTTAGCACTCCATTCCAATAGCTCAGGGATAGTTCCTCTCACAGTCTGCTCAAACTTCTTGGTTAGCTCTCTAGATACAGTTGCCTGACGTGATTCACCGAATACTGTGAGTGCATCCTTGAGGGCATCATCAATACGGTGAGGAGATTCAAAGAAGACCATGGTTCTACTCTCAAGTAATAGGGATTGGAAGAGTTTTCTTCGCTCACCTGATTTGCGAGGTAAGAAGCCCTCAAAACTAAACCTGTCTGTTGGTAAACCAGACACTGCTAGAGCAGCAAGAACAGCTGATGGGCCTGGAACAACTGTGACTTCAATTCCTGCTTCAATTGCTGCTCTAACAAGCACAAAGCCGGGATCTGAAACTGTTGGCATGCCTGCATCGCTAACTACCAAGACATCTTCTGTTGCGGCTATCTCAAGTAATTGAGTAACTCTCTCGGCTTCATTGTGTTCGTGAAGGCTAAAGAGCTTGGCATCTAGTTTGACCCCTAAACCCCTGGCTAGCTTGAGAAGAGTCCTAGTGTCCTCGGCTGCAATGAACTTAGATGTTCCCAAATGCTCGATTAACCTTGCAGACGCGTCTGAAAGATTACCGATAGGAGTTGCAGCAAGAATGAGCACACTCCATTCTCGCAACTACCATTTAGATGTGCTCACACTTTTTCAAAGATTTAGCCTCAGCCCCAGAAGACTCTCTCTCCTAGAGTCCTGGGGTCCTATTGTCATCCTCTTGCTGGCAGCTGTCCTAAGGCTCTATAACCTTGGATTCCCGCAGAGTTTGAACTTTGATGAGACCTATTACGTTAAGGATGCCTTTGCACTCATAAACGGTGGTTATGAGCGTGACTGGGATAGTGCTGCAGATGCCAGCTTTGCTGCAGGTAATCCAACAGGGCTTTTATCAACACCTTCTTTTGTAGTTCACCCGCCTTTAGGTAAATGGCTCATCGGATTAGGAATGCTGGTCTTTGGAGCGAGTGATCCAGTTGGTTGGAGAATCGTTGTTGCTCTTTTAGGCGTTGCTACCGTTTGGCTAACTATGAAATCAGCCAAGCTAATATTCAACTCAAACATTTGGGCACTGGTCGCTGGGTTCCTAATGGCTATCGACGGGGTTGGCATTGTTCTTTCTAGAACAGCACTGCTAGATCAAATACTTGGATTCTTTGTAATTCTTGCTTTCTACTTCTTGCTTAGGGATCGAAAGCAAGTTCGGATTGGTAGCTGGAACAGACCTTGGCTAATCGCAATGGGTGGCTCTTTAGGTTTGGCTACCGGAGTTAAATGGTCTGGACTTTATTTTGTAGTTGGTTTTCTTCTTTACGTCATCTTCAGTGAAGCCAATCTGAACTATCGAGTTCAAAGAAGTATTGAGCTCAAGTCAGAAACTAAGTTGCCAAAGACCTTCTGGATTGTTCCTTCATTGACTCAAGCTCTTCGTAATGGGGTCTTGGTAGCCATCCCAACATTCCTTACTTATCTATTTAGCTGGGGTGGGTGGTTACTTTCTAAAGATGCTTGGAGTAGGAATTGGGCAGACCAGGAAGGCAATGCCTTCACAGGAATACTTTCTTGGATCCCTAGACCACTTCAATCGCTCTGGCACTACCACGTGGAGATTTATAACTTCCATATCAACCTGAGCTCTTCTCACCCATATGAAGCTAAAGCTTTCACTTGGCCTTTCATGTTGAAGCCAACTGCTTTCTTCTGGGAGGAAAGAGATGCTGGTTGTCTATTTGAAACATCAGGTTCTGATTGTGTATCAGCAATTACTTCTCTAGGTAATCCATTCATTTGGTGGGCAGCTCTTCTAGCCATTAGCGTTCTAGCTGCTTCTTGGTTTAGAACTAGAGATAAGACAACAACCTTGCTTGCTCTTGGTCTATTTGCGGGATATGTCCCCTGGCTATTGCTACCTAACAGAACCATGTTTGAGTTCTACGTGATCGCTTTCTCACCTTGGATTATTTTGTTGCTAACAGCAGGACTTAGGGCTTGGTTCAAGAACTCTGCTAAACCAAAACAGGCAGCTAACTGGATAGCTGGGTATTTAGTTCTTGCTTCACTGGGCACCATATTCTTCTACCCAATATGGAGTGGAATGTGGATTAGCTATGACTTCTGGCAACTGCATATGTGGCTACCTTCTTGGATTTAGCCCCAAACTTGATTAGCAGTGGCCTCGGTTAGGCTTGAGGGATGCGAACCTATGCAGAACTTTTCAAAACCCCCGGAGTTGCGTTAGTCCTATTTGCCCAACTATTGGCCCGCTTCCCTTTTGGTATGCAGACAATTGCCTTTGCAATCCATCTAGAACACGTATTTGGTAACTACACCGTTGCCGGTTTAGCTATCGCTGCATCGACTGTAGGAGCAGCTATTTCAGCTCCTGTCCTAGGTCGTTTAGTGGCTGTCTATGGCATCAAAGTTATTGTGATCACCTGTTCGTTGGTTTCACCAATCGGGTTCCTACTCATAGCCTTTGCACCTCTGACTGAAGGCCAGGCAATCCTTACCGCTCTAGCTCTTGGTTTCTTTGTGCCACCTATCCAGCCAGCTGCTAGAGCTGTTTATCCAACATTGGTGAAAAGTGAAGCAGTTAGAAATAACCTTTTCTCAGTTGATGCAATCCTTCAGGAAGTTATTTGGATTGTTGGACCGGTTCTAACAACCATCTTGATTGCTACAACCGATACAACAGTTCCGCTAGTAGTAATGGTCTTTGTTCAGGTAATCGGTGGCGTTACATTTGCTCTCTTGCCTATGGTCCAGGGAGCTCCTATTCCTAGGTCAAAGAAGCGTATGGGTAGCGTTCTTCGAACTCCTCTGGTTCGAGCGATGATTGTTGTGAACCTGCTATTTGTTGGTTCATTCTCAGCTCTTGAGATTGGTGCAGTTGCTGCTGTTGGTAAAGCTCAAGCTGGATTTGTTCTTGCCATGCTTTCGATTGGTTCTGTAATCGGAGCCATAGCATTTGGTCACCGAGCAAGATCACCTTTAGCACTAACCAAGCAGCTAGGTGTTGTTCTTCTTGGAGACATTCTTATCTTCCTAAACGCCAAAGACCCACTATGGCTTGGTATCTGCTTGTTTATCTCGGGTATCGGAGTTGCTCTAGCCTTTGCGACCATGAGCGCAATCATAGCTAAATCAATTCCATTAGATGACACTCCAGAGGTCTATGGCTGGATTGGAAGTGGTCAGAATATTGGTTACGGAATCGGTGCAGCAGTAGCTGGAATTCTTGTTGACCAGATCTCCAGCACCGCCTCTTTCGCTTTCGCTTCAGGCTTGGATGGAGTTGCAATGCTTGTAGCCCTGGGAGCGGTAGCAATCACCCCTGCTTTACTAAACAGCAAGTCAGAGAAGAAAGTATAAGTATGAGTACATTCGCCGTTACCTACACCTTCAGTGCTGACCCTGATGAAGTTAACCAGATTCGTCCAACCCACCGTGTTTGGCTAGCCGAGCAGTTAGAAGCTGGTTCTCTTCTAGCCAGTGGTCCTATGGTTGATCGTCCAGCTGCACTTCTTATCTTCAAGTCAGATTCAATTGAAGAATTGAATGCCTTGTTAGATCAAGACCCTTACGAAATTGCTGGAGTTATCGGCGAGCGAACTATAGAAGCATGGAACCCAGTATTCGGTCCTTTTAGTAGTTAGGAAAAGTATGAGAGTTCTAATTTCAGGTGCTAGCGGTTTGGTTGGTACAGAACTGCAGAGCCAACTAACAGCCTTGGGTCACACCCCAGTCGTCCTAGTTCGTGGCGAAGCCACAAAGCCTAATGAGGTTCACTGGAACCCAGCTACCGGTGAATTTGACCACACAGTTCTTGAAACGATCGATGCCATTGTGAACCTGGCTGGAGCAACCACTGGCAAGCTGCCGTGGACCAAGCAATACAAGAAAGAACTAATTGAGTCGAGACTAAATTCCACCAAGACATTGGTGCAGGCTATCGCCAAGACCACAAACAAGCCAAAAGTCTTAGTCAGCGGTTCAGCCTCGGGTATCTACGGAGATACCGGTGATGTATTACTAAATGAGACTGCTCCTCGTGGAGAAGGCTTTCTAGCCGATCTAGCAACTGCATGGGAGCGCGAAGCAATGAAGGCTCCTTCAGGAGTTCGTGTCGTGCTTGCTAGAACAACCATGGTCCTCTCAAGAGAAAAAGGTGCCCTAGGCAGGCTCCTACCTATTCTTCGTGCAGGTGTTGGAGGAAAGCTTGGCGATGGCAAGCAGTGGTGGGCTTGGATCTCTCTTCCAGATGAAGCCAGAGCCATCATTCATCTGATCAATACACCTTCAGCATTTGGTCCATACAACTTGACAGCTCCTGAACCTGCTACCTGCAAACAACTGGTCAAAGAATTAGGTAAGGCTTTGAAAAAGCCAGCACTGATTCCAGTTCCTGCTTTCGCTCTGAAACTTGTCTTTAGAGAAGGTGCTCAAGAGCTTCTCCTATGCAGTCAGAAGATGAGTGCAGACAGATTGCTCTCGACAGGCTTTGTATTCAACCACCCAACACTCAAGGGTGCATGCGAATGGGTTGTTGCTAAGTCCTAACCAATTGAGTTTTTTTCATAAACACTTAGTTAAATAGAAAGGTCCCGATCTTTCGACCGGGACCTGACTTACGAAAAAAGAATTTACTTCTTCTTCGCTACAGTTCTCTTAGCTGCCTTCTTAGCTGGAGCCTTCTTTGCAACTGCCTTCTTAGGCGCTGCCTTCTTGACTACCTTCTTAGCAGGAGCTTTCTTAGCAACAGCCTTCTTCTTTGGCGCTGCCTTCTTGACTACCTTCTTAGCAGCAGCCTTCTTAGGAGCTGCCTTCTTTGCAGGAGCCTTCTTTGCAACAGCCTTCTTAGGCGCTGCCTTCTTGACTACCTTCTTAGCAGCAGCCTTCTTAGGAGCTGCCTTCTTAGCTGGAGCCTTCTTTGCAACTGCCTTCTTAGGCGCTGCCTTCTTAGCTACAGTCTTCTTTGCAACAGCCTTCTTAGGTGCTGCCTTCTTTGCTACAGCCTTCTTTGCAGCAGGCTTCTTTGCAGCAGGCTTCTTAGCCGCTACTTTCTTTGCAGTTGTTGCCATTTGTTTCGCTCCTTTGTTTGCGGCCTTTTCGACCTTTGCAGTGATAGCAGGGGTTGCTTTAGCAGCTTTCACTACAGCCTTGTTGATCGCCTTAGATGCTTTTGCAGTTATTTCAGGTGTGGCTTTTTCAATTGCCTTCGCTGCTTTAACTACGCCTCGTCTAGCGTCTTCTTTTACATCATCGATTTTGTCGTCTAACTTGTCGACAGCCTCTTTGACATCTTGCTTGATTTCCTTGACAGCGTTCCTACGTGAACGTCCGCCTCTTACAAGGTCCTCTAGTAATCCCATTTAAAACATCCTTACTTTGGGGTCTCTTAAAGATTAGTGGCATTTATAAGAGAGTTGCAGACAAATTTGTGCTTATTTTTCAGCGTTTTTTAAATTATTTTTTAGCCATTTGAGCGGCGTCTTTGAAGAATTTCATCCAAAGATTCTGAGGTGACGTTTTCTTTAACTTCACGAGCTTGATTAATTTCACGTACCTCAGCCCACTGGACATTCTCAATTTTTCCAAGCCTGGCTGAAAGTGGATCTGGTAAACGATTTACTTCTACTTTTTCAACTTGTGGTTCCTTAGCAACTGCAACTGGCGCTATACCCGCTACATCCGCGTCAAACCAAGGGTTTTGCTGTGTTTTAACCTGTATTTTTTGTTTGTCTGCAGTTCTAGTTTGAATAACTACGCGGTCAACTCTAGTTCTTCGCTTAGTTGCATCGCGTAATCCGCTTTTACCTGATGGAGTCATGAACCCAAGCCACAGAACAGCGATTACTAAAAGAAGTATTCCGCCTGTGCCCGTGATTTCCATGTGTCAAGACTATTTATCACTTCGAGGTTTCCTTGGCAACTTAAATATTGCTCTCGGCGTGTCTAAATGGGGAAAATTTAGTCTTTTTGGTCTCGACTTTTGATTTTTGGAACTTCTCGTCGGAGCCAGCGATTGAGGACTCCATCAGGAACTTCATCAGCTGTCAGAGCAAACACGAGGTGATCTCGCCAAGCGTTGTTGATATGGATGTAGTTTTTCTTCAGTCCTTCGTGTCTTAGACCTAGCTTCTCAACAACGCGAACGCTTGCTTCATTATCTGGACGAATATCAATTTCAACTCGGTGTAAACCAACAACTTTGAAAACATAATCCATCGCAAGAGCTACAGCTGTTGGTGTTATTCCTTTGCCAGCTACCTCAGGAATAATCCAGTAGCCAATCACACAAGAAGAAACTGAGCCGTGCAGGATGTTGGCAACGTTTAGTTGCCCAACAATCTCACCTTTATAAAGAATTAGGAAAGGTATTCCCTCATCGTTTTCTAATTGTCTAAGTAAGCCTCTGATTTGTGACTTGAAATCAAATGAGGTTGGGCCATGTGGGTTGGTAGCTTCCCATGGTTTTAGCCAGGCTCTATTGGAGAGTACGAGTCGCTCAACTGTCTTTGCATCACGTGCTTTGATGATGCGCAGAGAGATCTCACCGTGGGTGAGTGCGAAAGAGTTGCTCATGGTGGCAAGATTAGTGGCATGAATGAAATCTCGCTTGCTAAAGCAACTATTCGCAAGCAAATTCTTGAAGCAAGAAAAGGTAGCAACCCTTCAAATCAGGAGTTGACTGCCAATCTTCTTGCTGTCGTTGAGCAATACAAGCCTCAGCGTGTTGGCACATATCTCTCCTATCCAACAGAACCCTCCACCACAGAATTCATTGAGTCTCTTATTGGCCGAGACATCACAGTTCTGGTTCCAGAGACAGTTGGCGAGAATGAACTTGTTTGGCATGAAGTTGTTAGTGGTCATCAAACAACACTTACTTCAGGAGATCTTCTGTTTATCCCCGCTCTAGCTGCTGATGAAACTGGCAACAGATTGGGAAGAGGTAGGGGCTACTTCGATAGAGAGCTGTCTGGGCTTGATGGAGTAATGATCTATGCCGTTGTCTTTGAGAGAGAAGTACTAGAGAGTGTCCCGGTTGAAAGCCATGATCAAAGAGTTCATGGTGTGGTAACCGAAGTGCAGATTCGCAAAATAAACTAGAGACATGCCCACCTATTCATACAAGTGCACCAAATGTGCTCATGAGTTCGATGTTCAACAGTCGATCTCTGATGACGCCATTGCTACTTGCCCTGAGTGTAAAGGTAAGGTTCAGAAGGTGTTTGGCAAAGTAGGTGTGACCTTCAAAGGTACAGGCTTCTATAGAACCGATAGCGGTAGTTCAGGTAAGCCTTCTAAAGAGAGCTAATTAGCCCCAGTGTGGTGGCTTATCGTTTCTTAGACGATCATCGTTAGAAGTATTTGACTCTCCCCAGGCTGCATCAGTATCTTCATACACTCTAGGAACTGCCTGGGTGTTCAACATCGTAGGCGTAATCTCCACTCCTAGACGAATACCAATCCTCTCGGCAACTGACTGAGGGTCACTAAACACTTCAAATGAATACACTCTCTGGTAGCCCCAGCCAAGAGATCTAAGGAGAGCTGGTCTCAGTCTGATTCTCTCTGTGACACTTAGGTCAGAGTTGGCCCAATCTGGTTCAACAATTAGTGACTGGTTGCCGAATGATGCAACCAATGGAATACGTTCTCCGAAGCCTTCAACGACTCGGATACCGAATCTCTTGAGTCTTCTTGATAGGTCAGCAAGCATCGGGTCTGAATCAAAAGTGTCTGTCTCTACAGAGTCGTTATAGATAGGTCTCAA
>CANLCU010000032.1 GCA_947489135.1 Micrococcales bacterium | reverse complement strand
GTGCCATCTGATTTCAGATAGCTAAAGGTGAGATCTTTGAGTTGAATCATCTGGCGAATACACCACCAAAAGCAAGAACAACAAGTGACACAGACACCAAGAGAATTACTGCATCACCTAGACGCCAAGGTTCTTTTCTATACCTTGTGATGGTTGCTCTTGCAGAAGATAGTTTCACTGAGAAACCAGCTGCAACCAATCCCACAAGCAAAACAGTTAGTTGAACTGCTTGCTGGTCAGGGGAGAACAACAGCAAGGCAGATCCTGTAACGATGAGACAGATGGCTAGAAAAGCTAAGAGCCTTGCTCCAATGATCTGGAAGTTAGTTCTGTTTCCTTTACGTCCAAAACCTCTAGAAGACATGCTGGCAGCCAAGCCCATTGACTGGTCAATAGTGTCTTCTAGAACTGGGATAACTATGCCGGTGATGGCTTTGATGCCTTTAGATTGGCCACGTAGAGAGCGGGCTCTTCTTACTCTTCCTAGGCTTGCAATCAACTGAGGAGCAAGGTTGATAGCAATAGAAATAGCCGTTGCTATTTCATAGAGAGCACCGGGTGTGGACTTTAGTAACTTCCTGGGATTGGCAAGTGAATTGGCCATACCAACAGCCAAGATGATGGCAGCAAGCCTGAAGCCATCAGCTAGAGCAAGGATGAAAGCTTCTTGAGAGATAGGACCGAAGAGCTTTAGTGCATTACCAAAGCCAAAATCTAGATCTATTGAAGGCAAGATAAAAAAGGCATCTTTGGTAGAAGAACCTAGGTTAAAAATGATTCGAAATAGGACTCTTAGAGCCACAACAATGGCTGCAAGTTTGATGTAGAAAGAGATGGACTGAGCCCAAGGAGATTCATCTCGACACAATCTGATTGTTAGAAGTGAAGCAACACAAATTGCTATCAGCACAAACACATTGCCGGTTAGTGATGCAACAACCGCCAGGCTAAGACCAGCAAGCCACCAAGTTAGGGGATTAGTTTTTTGTGCAGAAAGTAAATGAGCTGCTCTAGTTGTTGCAGCCATAACTCTTCAAACTAATTCGCGGGGGAGTCTGGATAGATTCACCCGGTAAAAGAAAACGCCAACCTTCACTCACGCCACATTTAACTTTGTGTGTTGAAGCACCTATGGGGCTGTATACCCAAGAGTTATTCTCATCGCCCAGAAAATATGCCCAGCTACCATTTTTGGTGCCAGGAGTTTCTGAGCAAGGTTCAACTTCTTCTGATGGGAAATTCTCAATTCGGCAAACAAAACCAACTGGATACTTATCAGTTCCACTCACAGTTAAACCTGCAGCTTCAAACATGTCCCATGAATAACCTGTGAAATTCTGTACGCACTTAACTTCAGCAGGCTTGTCGCTTGCTGATCCATAATCAACGACTAGCGAAGTCCCAGCATCGAGACACATCCCTGCTTCAACAGAAGCAGGGATGCTCTCATCGATTGCTTTGTTTTGGTTTGAGTTCAAGGCAAAGCCAATGGCTACCAAGATAACTAAACCAATCAGGCTAAGTCGAACGAATAGTCTCATTTGATTTAGGACTAGTCCTTACTTACTTTCATTGATCTTGTTTAGAACATCAATGAAGGTAAGGCTTGATAGTGGAAGCAGTGCCTGAACTGAAGTAAAGACATCGCTTGCACCTTCACTGTATGCAGAAGGAATACCAAAATCAGTTGCATTGATCTGAGCAGCTAACCATTCAACAGAAGCAGTTGCATCAATATCTGATGCAGTTAGAGCCATTGCTGCGTAAGAGGTTCCTGCTAGGTCGTTAGCTCCATAAGAAACGTAGTGAGTTCCTTCAACTAGGTTGTCTTGTAACCAAGTTAATGACTTCTCATTAGCAGTTTGCTTAGAGCTCTTGTCATCAGCTGAGCCAAACTCTTCTGTTGACTTGATAGCCATCACAGCAAAAGCTGTTACGTCTGCTGCTTCAGTGCTCTGTGAATCACCCTTGGTGTACTTGTAGCCACCAGTGCTTTCAGCGTTTTTAGTCAGCTGAAGAGCCACCTGGTTAGCCAAATCAGTGTCTTGGCTTGCCATTAGGGCCAGAATCACCCATGAATAAGCAAAGTTATTGGTGTCAGCAACAAAACCTTCTGAATCAATAGCTGCCTTCACATCGAATAGAACTGAAGGAACGGTTGGGTGATCTCCGAAGCCAGCAGCATGAGCTGTGAACACATAAGTGGCCTTTAGCCCTGTTGAGGTAAGCAGGCTGGTGTTTGATGTAGCCCAATCAATAGCCGGCTTTAGCTGTTCTTCGGTATAGCCAAGCGTGCTTAGGTTGACTAGAGCCTCTAGAGTTAGCCCCATTTCTGCCTTGCCAGGCTCAAAAGGAGTCAAAAACTGCCCATCCTGGAAGGAATCCAAGACAAACTGGCTTGTTTTTGGCTGCTGATCAATGACTTGAGCAGGTTGGCTAGAACAGCCTGATATTGCTAGGGATATTGCTGTTATTGCTGATATGACTAGTGCGAAACGGCGCACTTCCTTTGTATTAGTTGACATCGCAACCCTTTCGGTATGTGCGATCCAGCGTTTTGGCGGGTATAAGAACACCCGACTCCACCCGTAGACCACGACGGTTTATATATTTGGAGTCCTCGACTGTCTAATCAGGCATTCCGACTCATGCCAAGGCATTTACGGTTGCGGGTCAGCGCCGGGTTTACACCGGCTTCCCCTGAATAGTTTCGTAAAAGAACGTGTTTAGGCTAACAGGAAATTTTGGAAATTGTTTCAACAGGGCCAATTTCTAAATAAATCCTGTGAATATTCGAGCTGGAAGAACCATTTGATTTGTTCCAGCATGGCTAATCCCTAGGTAGTTAGCGAGAATTCTCGCAGATGACCCAAATGTAACGACTTCGTCACAAAGGGTATTTTTCGGAAAAGCCTATGGTTTTTATCCAAAGTTAATCTATTCTTAACAGCACAGATGTTATCTCTGTCGATTTTCTATTCGATGAAGGTAACCCATATAAGGAGAAACACATGAATGCAAAACGTATCGCTCGTGCGATAGCGCTAGCTGCAGTAGGTTCCTTGGTTCTTACAGGAGCACCTGCTCTTGTGGGTCCAGCAACAGCTGCAACTAAGTCAACACTTATCATTCACTCACCAGCTAAGCTCACTTCGTTGAACTCAGGCACAAGTGATGGTAACACCACTTACAACGCACAGCTCGGTTACTTGACCGGCTCTGGTTTCCTTTACTACGACAACCAGACTGTTCTTAAGTACAACACCAAGCTTGGAAGCATGAAGATCTCAAAGAACACTTCAAGCGACTTCCGTATTACTTACACATTGGTAAAGGGTCAGACTTGGTCAGACGGTACTCCAATCACAGCTCACGACATGCTACTTAGCCACGTCACTGGTGCGGACGAGTACTCAAAGGCTGCTGGTTTGGGTGACCCATCAACAACCACAGCTGAATTCGACAGCGTTGGCTACGGTGGCACCTACGGTGAAAACGTAGTTGGCCTACCAACTGTTAGCAAGGACCAGCTTTCTATTGAAGTTAGATTCAAGAAGCCTCTTCCAGACTGGCAGCTACTAGCACCGGGTGTGTCACCAGTACACGCTCTGTCATTGCTAGCTGACAACAAGGTTGGACTTCAGACAGCTGCTGTAAACACAGCTGCTAAGGCGAAGTTCCTATCATCTTTCTCTTACAAGACCGCTGCTAACAAGGCTCACTTGAAGGCTATGGGTAAGGTTTGGACTGAAGATTACAACATCACCGCTGTAACCTCTGCTACAAACAAGCTTCTGTTGATCAGCAATGGTGGATACATCATTCAGTCTGCAGTTAAAGACGTATCATTCACCTTGGTCAAGAACCCTAAGTACAACTCTGGACCTGCGATGTCTACTACATTCCCAGTGAAGACTGTAATCATCAAGGTTATTGAGAACGACACATCAGCTGTTCAGGCTTTGCGTAACGGTGAAGTTGACCTTTACTACAACACAAACCCAACAATTGCTGGTAACGCGTCTCTAAAGGCACAGGGTGCGAACATCACTGTTCTAACCAAGAAGGGTGCTGGTTACTCACACTTCAACCTTCGTGTTGGTGAGCCATTCGGTGGAGAGACTGCATACCGTGGTCCATTCTTCGGTATGAGCCAGAAGGCTAAGGATCTACGTACAGCATTCCTATACGTAATTCCTCGCCAGCAGATGGTTGACAACTTCATCCAGCCGCTTGACCCAGTAAACGCTGGTGGAGCAGTTATCAAGCCTATGGACACACACTTCGCGTTCCAGGGAACCACAGAGTACAACACCATTACTAAGGCAACTGGTATGGCTAAGTACACAACTGGTTCACAGGCTGACCGTACTGCTCTAGCTCTTGCATTGGTAAAGAAGTACTACCCAACTGCATCTGCTACAGAGTCAAAGGTTGACGTCAAGTTGATGTTCGCTAACGCTTCAGCATTGAGAACTTCATTGGCTCAGTTGATCAAGGCAGAAGCTGCTAAGGCTGGATTCAACGTAGACATCACTGGAAGCGCAAACTTCTCAGCTGACATCTCAAACGTTGAGTACGACGCAACTATGTTCGGTTACGGTCTAACTTCTGTTAGCCAGGCAACTGCGACCGCTATTTACAAGTCAAATGGTGGAAACAATGCTTATGGTTGGAACAGCGCGACAATCGACCAGAACGTTGAGAAGCTAGAGAGCAGCATTTTGGCTCCAGCTCAGGCAACAGCTGCACGTATCGCAATTGAGAAGATCTCTGTTGCTAACGCGTACGGGTTCCCTCTATACCAGAACCTAACAACTGCTGCATCAAACAAGGACCTGAAGAACTTCAAACCAGCTCCACTAGGTGCGAACCTAGTATGGAACTACTGGGAGTGGAACTTCAAGCCATAGTTCTTGAAAACCTATAAAATTGTGGGAGCATCCAATTTGGATGCTCCCACTTTTTAGGTGGGGAGGACGAACTTCTCGGCAATACTCGTTCGTCAAAGTTTCAAAGGTAGTTTTTAAAAATTGACTTAGGTCACTGGAAAGGTCTCTTGTGTTTGCATACATTTCAAGACGATTAGGCATGATGCTTCTTATCGTTTTCGGAGCAAGCTTCATGGTTTACAACTTGCAAGCTATTTCATCAAACCCCCTAGAGGCGTTTGCTGAGAGCACCGAAAAGAACAAAGAGCAGCAGATGGCTCGTTTGATTCGAGAATTGAATCTCGATGTGCCACCTCCAGTGCGTTACTTTATTTGGTTCAGAGGAATCATCGCTGGTCTATGGGGTCAACTAGACCTTGGCCAAACACGCGACAACTTTATGGTTATGGATCAGATCGCAGCTGCGATTCCAATCACTTTCAGACTTGTTATCGCCTCAACAATTTTGGCAATCCTCTTGGGTATCACAATCGGTATGATCACTGCGATTCGTCAGTACAGCCGTTTTGACTACACAATGACATTTGTTTCTTTCCTTCTATTCTCACTTCCAATCTTCTGGGTAGCCGTTCTTCTAAAGGAGTACATGGCAATTCAGTTCAACGACTTCCTGGTCAATCCGCAAATACCGATTGAGCTAGTTGTGATTATCGGATTGATAATCGGTTTTATATTTGCTGGTATCGCAGGTGGGACAAGGAAACGATTCTTGACAATCTTTGCCGGAGTTTCAGTTTTGGCTATTGGCCTGCTGTTCGGAATGAGCTCTTCGAGCTGGTTCACCGACCCAGGACTAGGAATCATTGGTGTTGGAATTATGTCCTTCGTAGCAGCTGCAGTAACTACTCAGTTGTCTACTGGCCTCGACAACAAGGCGTCTCTTAGAACAGCACTCGCAGCAGCATCTGTTGTGACTATTAGCTACTATCCAATGCAGCTTCTTCTTGGACCTGAATCAGGTCTTCTGAGTGTGTTCCTAGCATTCAGCATCACCATCGCACTTTCATCAATCATTGGTTACTTCATGGATACCGAAGATAGAAAAGTAAACATCCGCGTTGGTGTACTGACAGCTTTCGTAGGTACCTTTGTCTTGTTCATCGACAGATCTATGCAGGAGTTCAACGCCTACATGTTCTCAGACGCCATTGGTGGACGCCCTGTATCGACACTGGGTCAGGCTAACGATGTTCTAAGTCCTGAACAGGTGGGCAGCTTCTGGATTTCTGGACTTGACGCTGTAATGCACTTGGTGCTTCCAACCGTTGCTCTAACTTTGGTTTCATTCGCAGGATACGTTCGTTTCTCTAGAGGAAGCTTGCTAGAAGTTCTGAACATGGACTACATCAGAACTGCTCGAGCAAAGGGTCTTACTGAGAGAACTGTTATTACCCGCCACGCAATGAGAAATGCAATGTTGCCACTGACCACAATCCTTGTGAACGACTTTGCAGGTGTTATTGGTGGAGCCATTATTACCGAAAGCATTTTCCAGTGGAGTGGTATGGGCTCTTTGTTCAACCAAGCACTGAGGAGTTACGACCTGAATCTCCTGATGGGTGTATTTATCATCGGTGCAGTTTTGACTGTTGTTGCAAACCTGGTCGCAGACCTTCTCTATGGAGTTGTTGACCCTCGTATTCGAATCAGAAAGTAGATCAAGATGGCTGACTTAGAAAAGAACAATTCGCAATTTAGCGAAAAAGCTGAAAACGAGATTGAGCTCAAAGAGACTGCTGGTCTAAGCCAGGGTCAGATTATTCTTAGACGTTTCGTTCGTCACAAGGCTGCCATGATTTCTGTGTTCGGACTACTGTTCGTCATCCTTTTCAGCTTCTCAGCTTCAGGTATCCACTTAGGAACTGAAGACAACCCGATCACTGTCAAGGGTTGGTGGCCTTACACCATCGACGACATTGACCCTGAAGGTGCAATTACTAGCATGTGTGAGAACGGTATCCCAGGCTGTCCAACAATGGACTTCCTACCTGACTTCATTGATGGCGACGGAATGGGCTTTGGAGCGCACCCTCTAGGCATGGACCAGATTGGTACTGACTACCTAGCTCTAGTTGTTCGTGGTGCAGAGCAGTCCATCATGGTTATGTTCATCGTTGGTTTCATGGGTCTAATCATTGGAACTGTAGTTGGAGCTATCGCTGGTTTCTACGGGGGCATTGTTGATGCAATTTTGATGCGTGTAACAGATATGTTCTTGGTAACGCCAACGCTCATCATCGGAGCAGTGATCGGTTTCCAATTCGGAAACCTAGGTGTTATTCCACTGGCCATCATGTTAGGTTTCTTTGCCTGGATGGGTCTGGCTCGATTTGTTAGAACAGACTTCTTAACTCTTAGAGAGCGCGAGTTCGTTGACGCTGCAAGAGTAGCTGGAGCAAGCAACCGAAGAATTATCTTCAAGCACATCTTGCCAAATGCGATGGGTATCATCATCGTTGCAGGAACGCTATTGATGTCAGGAGCTATCTTGATTGAGTCTGCTCTGAGCTTCCTTGGTTTCGGTGTTAGAGCTCCGGACGTTTCACTTGGTCTCTTGATCAGCAAGTATCAGGACACTTTCAGCGTGGCACCGTTCTTGTTCTGGTGGCCAGGTCTGTTCATCATCTCGATTGCCTTGTTCGTGAACTTCATCGGAGATGGTTTGAGAGATGCGTTCGACCCAAGACAGAAGAAGAGAATTAGCCTCAAGGAAAGATTCAAGTCATCAACGATGAAGGTTAAGGCTTAATGAAGTCCTTTGATTCTTTCACTAATGAGCTGGTAGGCGAGACCGCTGTCGCTAGCGACGCTTTGGCTGCTGGTAGTGAACTCACTATCGGTCTTCTCCTTCTGGAGATATTTGCCAACAGTCCAGCGTTGGACGTTGTCGCTAACCCAGCGTTGTCTTCCGTTAGCGGGAGCTACCCAAACGCGGGTCTTAGTGTCGGAATGGTGAACGAGCAGAGCCCATTTAGTGTCAAGGGAAGTGATGTCGTGGTAGTTGATTTCAACCTTTTTGATCGGGTTGACAATAATCAGACTGGTTTCCTTGAGAACGAGCTTGGGTCTCACCCAGAAGATGTAGACAACGAAGGCAACGGTAGCCGATGCTGTGAGGTCAAGAAGGAGAATGCTTCCTTCACTTGGGTAAGCAACAGCTTGGGTCAAAAACAAAGCATTCAAAACGAAAGCAACACTAGCCCAGCCCAGGTTACCCTTGGGGCGAAAAACTTGATTCTGTTTCATGACTCAATCATCGCATCTAATTCATTCGATGGAATAGGAAATAACTAATGACTAAGCCAGTACTTAAGGTATCTAACTACAACGTTGACTTCTGGGTTGATGGTGTCTGGTATCCAGCAGCTATCGACATGAACTACGAGGTCATGCCTGGTAAGACTCTGGCCATCGTGGGTGAGTCAGGTTCAGGTAAGTCATCTAGCTCAATGGGTCTGATGGGTCTTCTAGCCTCTAACGCTAGAACTTCAGGAACTGTTGAGGTCCAGGGTGTTGACATGCTTAGTGCTAGCCCAGCCTTGGTTAGAAAGTACCGCGGTAAGGAAGTTGCTTACATCTTCCAAGAGCCAATGACCGCTTTGAACCCTGTTTACACAATTGGTTTCCAGATAGTTGAAACTCTTCGTAACCACTTCCCAATCAGCCAGAAAGCAGCTCAAGTACGTGCTGTGGAACTGATTCAGATGGTTGACATTCCAAACCCTGAAGCTTCTTTCTCTAAGTACCCTCACCAGCTATCAGGTGGTCAAAAGCAGAGAGCAATGATTGCTATTGCATTGGCTTGTGACCCTGCTCTTCTAATTGCTGATGAGCCGACTACAGCTCTTGACGTTACAGTTCAGGCTGAAATTCTTGACTTGATGAGAGATCTTCGTCACAAACTGAACTCAGGAATTCTTCTTATTACTCACGACATGGGTGTTGTAGCTGACATGGCTGATGACATCTTGGTTATGAAAGATGGTGAGACAGTTGAATACGATTCAGCTGACAACATCTTCAACAGACCAAAGCACCCATACACAAAGGAACTTCTAAAGTCAGTGCCTCGTCTAGGTTCTGCTCCAAGCAGACCACAAATTAAGTCAAACGGTGTTGAGCCAGTTCTTTCAATGACTGGTGTGACAATCGAATATCCAAAGCGTGGACGCGTACCAGCATTCACAGCTGCAAAGGACATCAACTTCGACATTTTCCCTGGTGAAATCCTTGGTCTAGTAGGAGAGTCTGGTTCTGGTAAGACCACAATTGGTCGTGCAGCAATTGGTCTTCTTCAAGCAAAAGAAGGATCTATCAAGGTTGTTGGTAAAGAAATTGGTAAGGCAACTGGAAAAGAGCTTAGGGACATCCGTAAGCACACAGGTATCGTTTTCCAGGACCCGGCTTCTTCACTAAACCCTCGTCTTCCTATCGGTGAGAGCATCGGTGAGCCTCTACTTCTTGCAGGTGTTGCTAAGGGTGCTGAACTAGATGTTCTAGTTGAAGAACTTCTAGACAAGGTTGAGCTAGCTCGTTCATACAGAAACCGTTACCCACACGAATTATCAGGTGGTCAGCGTCAACGTGTTGGTATTGCTAGAGCTCTTGCTCTAAGCCCAGACATCTTGATTGCCGATGAGCCTACTTCTGCTCTTGACGTATCTATTCAGGCTAGATTCCTTGACCTGCTTCTAGATCTTCAGTCTCAGCTGAAGTTTGCATGTCTATTCATCAGCCACGACATCGCTGTTGTTGAAATTCTGGCTCACAGAATTGCAGTTATGCAGCACGGTCGCTTGGTTGAAATCGGTGAACGTGACGAGATTCTAAACAACCCGAAAGACCCTTACACTAAGGCACTTTTGGCTGCTGTTCCTGTTCCAGACCCTAAGGAACAGAAGAAGCGTCGTGAGGCCAGAGCTAAGCTTTTGGCGGCAGCTAAATAGATTAGAGCCTTCTTTGGCTTAGGCAGGCTCATTTAGGGCCTATCTAAGTTAGACTTTAGGTATTCGAGCTCTTGCATTGCACGTCTGCTCAAACAATAAAGCGTTGAAGTGATTACTCTTTTTGCGCTGACCGATGCCCTAAAGGACCCACAGTAATGGCTCAAGTAACTAGAGACGATATCCGTAACGTAGCAATCGTGGCTCACGTTGACCA
>CANLCU010000031.1 GCA_947489135.1 Micrococcales bacterium | reverse complement strand
AAATTCGCAAAATCTTCATCAATAACAGGCTACCTTTGAAATGTGGAGCAAAATAACACCCTGGCCAATCTAGGCGAAAGCGAGTCGCTTGCTCGCACCATTGGAAAGCTAATCCAAGGTGAGTACGCCATTGTTGGTCCAGGCGATGACGCAGCAGTAGTTGCAAGTTCTGATGGTCGTTTTGTAGTTACCACCGACACCATGATTGAAGGACATGACTTCAAACTTGAGTGGTCTAAAGGATATGACCTAGGCTTCAAAGCCATTGCTTCTAATGTTGCTGATGTTGCAGCCATGGGAGCAAAGCCAACCGCTCTTGTAGTTGCAATAGCTCTACCAGGAGATACTCAAATCTCTTGGCTTGAAGACTTTGCTGATGGCCTCAATGCAGGCCTTACTCAACTAGCACCTGGAGCATCGGTTGTTGGAGGAGATCTAGCTAGTGCTGATCAGGTGTTTATCTCTGTAACAGCTCACGGAGATCTTGAAGGTTTAGAACCAGTCTTGAGAAGTGGAGCAAAGCCAGGAGATATCTTGGCAGTAGCTGGAACTCTAGGTAAAGCAGCTGCTGGCCTTTCGCTTCTGCAATCAGATATAGCAGATGCTAAGCATGCCTTTGATGATTTAGTTTCTATTCAACTAAGACCTATGCCACCTATCCCTGCTGGAGTATTAGCCAATAAAGCAGGAGCAACATCAATGCTTGATGTTTCTGATGGTCTAGCTAAAGATGCTTCAAGAATTGCTAAAGCATCTGAGGTAACAGTTCAGATTGATAAGTCAGCACTTCTAGGCTTCGAAGCAGTACTAGAACTAGCTGCCTTGAGATTAGAAGTAACACCAGAGAACTGGGTTCTATTTGGAGGTGAAGATCACGCTCTTCTAGCCACCTTCCCTAAAGGTGCTGAGATCCCTAAAGAATTCAAGCCAATTGGAAGAGTACTTCCACAAAGTGATGTGCTGGTTCTCTTAGATGATGTTGAATTACAAGCTAATGGATGGGATTCAATCCGTGGCTAAAGTAACTGTTGCAGGGGATACTCTTCAGCTTGAACTTGGATTCTGGGAGAGGATTGGATCACTTTCTAGAAACTTCACCATAAAGCTCTCCGACATTACTGGTGTTGAAGCAGTGCAGAAAGTCACTCTGGATATCTTTGGGTATCGGGTAGTGGGGACTGCTTTGCCAAGGGTTGTAATTCTCGGACACTTCCGTAAATCAAAGAAACGAGTGATGGTTTATTGGGTTAGAGGCCAGCAGGCAGTTATCTTGGATTTAAAGACAGGCCCATACCAAAAAGTAATTATTGGTTGTTCTGACGCTAACGCTTTAGCTAAAGAACTAACTGCCAGTGTGTAGAGCAGCGTTTAGAGTAATTCCTGCACCAGTTCTAGGAAGTACTTCAACTCTTCCGTTTAGAGAGTTTCTTCTAAAGAGAAGATTTGGTTGACCACTAAGTTCGACTGCCTTTACTGTTCTCTCTTCTGATCCATCAATGATGGTTACCTTGGTTCCTGCTGTTACGTATAGACCGGCTTCAACTACTGAGTCATCTCCGATAGAAATACCAATACCAGCGTTAGCTCCTAGAAGAGCACGTTCACCAATCTGAACTCTTTCTCTTCCTCCACCGGATAGAGTTCCCATGATTGAAGCTCCACCACCGATGTCAGATCCATTTCCAACAACAACACCTTGAGAGACTCTTCCCTCAACCATTGCAATCCCTAGAGTTCCTGCATTGAAGTTAACAAAGCCTTCATGCATGATTGTTGTTCCTGGAGATAGGTAAGCACCGAGTCTTACTCTGTTCGTATCTGCAATACGAACACCCTTAGGAACTACATAGTCAACAAGTCTTGGGAACTTATCTACTGAGTGAACACTTACGCCAGTTCTTGTCAGGGTTGGCAAAAGCTTCTCGTAATCAGAAACAGCAATAGGGCCAATAGATGAGAATGCCACGATAGGCAGATGAGCCATGAGGTTCTCAAGGCTAATTGTGTTTGGCTTCACAAGCAGATGGGAAAGTAGGTGAAGTCTTAGGTAAGCGTCAGGAGTTGATGAAACAGGATCAGCCAGGTTGATTTCTGTTCTAACTGCTTTGACCTCAACGTTTCTTCTTGGGTCTTTACCAATAAGAGCATCAAAGTTCTTGTCCATGAGGTAGACCTCATCACCGGTTGGAACTGGGCCTAGATGAGGCTTTGGGTAGTAGGTATCCAAGATGGTGCCATCGGCTGCGATGGTAGCTAGGCCCATGCCCCAGGCTTTTGTAGGTGCGTCTAAATTATTCATCCCTACAAGGTTACAAGTAGGCTCGTAAGGTGAGTGTAAATCTTGATCTAAAAAGCGATGTTGTTGACCTAACCAGAGTCATCTGTGACATCGAGTCTGTCTCAGGTAATGAGAAGGAACTGGCTGATGCCATTGAATCTGCCCTGAAGGCTTATAGCCATCTAGAGGTTATTCGTGATGCTGATGCCATCATCGCTAGAACCAACCTAGGTAGAGACAAGAGAGTGGTTATCGCAGGGCACATCGACACAGTGCCAGTAGCCGATAACCTACCTACCAAACTCATCAATCTTGAAAGATCTCATGTTCTATGGGGCAGAGGAACAGTAGATATGAAGGCAGGTGTCGCTGTTCAGCTAAAGCTTGCAGCAGCACTGGTATCCCCAAATGTAGATGTCACCTGGGTCTTCTATGACCACGAAGAAGTTGATTCAGCTCTAAATGGACTAGGCCGTATTGCTCGCAATAGACCAGATCTTCTAGAGAGTAGCTTTGCTGTTCTCTGTGAACCAAGCAATGCCAGAGTTGAGGGTGGGTGTAATGGAACCCTTAGAGCAGTTATCAAGCTCTCTGGTGTGAAGGCTCACTCAGCTAGACCTTGGATGGGTGAGAATGCTCTACATAAAGCAGCTAAGCCTTTGGCTATCTTGGCTGACTATGTGCCTCAAGAAGTTGAAGTAGATGGACTGGTTTATAGAGAGAGCTTGAATGCAGTTCTAATGAACTCAGGAATAGCAGCCAATGTTATCCCTGATGAAGCCTTGATAACTGTGAACTATCGCTTTGCTCCAAGTAAGAGTAGCTCTGATGCTGAAGCTCACCTAAGAGAACTATTTGCTGGCTTTGACTTAGAGGTAACTGACTTTGCCGATGGGGCAAGACCAGGGCTGGATCTACCCGAGGCAGCTGCTTTCCTGGCTGCAACAGGGACAGTTCCTTTCCCTAAGTATGGCTGGACCGATGTGGCTAGATTTAGTGCCCTTGGTATCCCTGCTGTGAACTTCGGCCCTGGAGACCCAAATAAGGCCCATGCTGACGATGAAGGCGTTGAGATTGACCAGATTTACGCTTGCGAAAAGGCGCTCTCTGATTGGCTTTCAGCCTAAAAAGTAATCAAATGGATACCTGAGGTTTGTGAACAGGCATTATTTTCTACCTCAAAGCGTGGTTTAATGGAAGTTCCAAGTATCTAGGAGTCTCTAATGGCAGCAATGAAGCCACGTACCGGTGACGGTCCAATGGAAGCCGAGCGCGAAGCTCGCGGATTAATAGTTTTGCGCATTCCTCTAGAAGGTGGCGGTCGACTAGTTATCTCAGTTAATGATGATGAGGTAGATCAGCTGAAGAAGGTTTTGGCTGGAATCAAGAAGCGCTAAGTAAGTCTTTGAATAAAACCACCTGAGTAATCAGGTGGTTTTTTCTTATCTATTTCTTGGCAGCTATTAGCAATCCATCACCGCTGGTGCTTAGTGATGTGATGAATAGACCGCTTAGGTTGATGAAATCTAGTACTGTTCTGAATTCTTCGGTGTTGTCATCTCTAAGCACATCGTCAGGGACTCGATCTCTCCATAAAGCATGAGGGATAGCCAAGATGCCACCAACTCTAAGTAAGCGAAGACTCTCTTTTACCTGGGTCAATAGAGATTCGATATCTCCATCTAGTAGAACTAGGTCGTAGGCCTCATCAGCAAGGTTTACTAGAACTTCACTTGATTTACCGTTGATCATTCGAAGTCTTGAGTTAGGAATACCAGCTTGCTCGAAGGCTGTCTTAGCTAAGTCTTGATGTTGAGTTTCGGTATCGATGCTTGCCAAGATTGAATTCTTGCTGCCGGATTGCAACCAAAGCCCAGAAACACCTGCTCCTGTGCCAACTTCAACGATTGCTTTGGCATTGGTGCTGGCTACCAGAACTGCTAGCAGAGAGCCAACTGAAGGGGTAATGGACTCAATGCCCATCTCATCTGCTCTAGCCCGAGCACGGGCAATTACATCGGGTTCCTGATGGAATTCCTCGGTATATTTCCAGCTCGATATCTTGTCAATCATGGTCTAAGACGAGCATATCTATGGATTGGCTTTCTAGATGGTAGGCAAGCAGGTAACCTAAAAGGGTGTTTGGACTAAGCAGCGAAAAGATAATGATCTTGCTGGTGCTAGCCCTATTCATTTTGGGGCCAGAACGACTTCCTGGCTATGCAAGATCATTTGCTCAATTCATCAAGAAGATGAGAGCCATGGCTAACTCTGCTCAGGCTCAGATGAAAGACGAGCTGGGTGAAGGTTTTGAAGATCTGGATTGGAAGAAGCTAGATCCAAGACAGTATGACCCAAGAAGAATCATCAGAGAAGCTCTCCTAGATGACACCCCTGCTGTGAAGCATGCAGATTTGAATCAAGTAAAAACTAGAAGCCAGTCAAGACTAGATCTAGGTGAAGCTCCACCGTTTGATAACGAAGCGACCTAGAGTCTTCTCATAATTCTTGAGAGCACGTTCAGTAGCGGAGCCATCCTGTTGTATTGGTGCCCACGGCTAGGGAAGTTCAATAGTCCCTTGTGAACACCAATAGCTTGGGTCTCTGTGTATTTCAGAAGACCGTCAACACCATTACGTCTACCAGAACCTGAGTTCTTCATTCCACCCATAGGGGTATCAAGGCTTGCAAATGTTGCTCTGAAGCCCTCATTGATGTTCACAGTTCCAGCCATGATTCGTTCAGCAACCTTTTTAGCCTCACGAGCATTTCCAATTACAGATGCGTTTAGACCTTCTGTTGTGTCGTTAGCTAGTTCAACAGCTTCATCGATGGTGTCGTAACCATAAATAGCAACAACTGGACCAAATACCTCATTAGCGAACATGTTCATCGATGGATCAACATCGGTAACGATAGTCGGGGAGTAGTAGTAAGGGCCTAGTTCAGGAAGAGCTTTTGCTCCAGCTAGAACCTTTGCACCCTTGTTCACTGCATCATCAACAAAACCTGAAACTCTAGCCAACTGGTTTGCTCCAGTAAGAGTTCCAATATCTAAGCTGAAGTCTTTGCTACTTCCTAGCTTTAGCTCATTTACTTTCTTAGCCAGGATCTCTTGGAACTGGTTTTTTAGGTTATTTGGAACGTAGGCACGTTCAATTGATACACAGAGTTGACCAGCACTTCCAAATGCCCCACCAATCAGAGCTTCAGCTGCGGCATCTAGATCTGCTGAAGGCAAGACAATAAGAGGATTCTTTCCACCTAGTTCGAGGCTGAAAGGTATCAATCTGGCAGCAGCTCTTGCACCAACATGTCTTCCTGTTGCAGCGCTACCGGTAAATGCAATGTAATCTGCGTTATCGGTAAGTGCATCACCAACTGTTGCTCCATCCCCTGCAACAACTGTCCATAGGGCTGGATCTAATCCAGCCTTGATAGCCATCTGTCTTGCCTTTAGCGCAGTCAGAGTCGTTTGGTTATCAGACTTCTGAACAACTGCGTTTCCTGCCATTAGTGCAGGTAATACTTCTAGCATGCAAAGAGCGAGTGGATAGTTCCAAGGGGTAATCACTCCAACTACCCCGACCGGAATATGGTTGACCCAAGTCTTGGTGATGACTGGAACGCCTGCTTTGGTTTTCTTTGGCTTTAGAGCTTTAGGGCCAATCTTTGCGAAATAACGAGCAGCACCTAGTCCACCTGCGATTTCTTCGAATGCGTGAGCTCTAACTTTTCCTGTTTCTAGCTGAACGATGTCAAGTATTTCATCTTGTTCATTGAGAAGCAGATCGTGAAGTCGGTATAGAAACTTAGCTCGAACCTTAGGGTCAGTTTTCCCCCATGCCTTCTGAGCTACTCGTGCTGCCTTTACTGCAGAAGCAACCTGTTCGGCATTGTGTTGGGGTAGTTCATAGAACACCTTGCCAGTGTTTGGATTGATAATTCCAACTGTTGTTGGAGTTGCTCCAAGGTGGGAGATGAGCTCTTCGATGTAAGTTTCGGTCATACCCGAAAGTTTAGGCGATGTCGACTTTCAAGGTGCGGTTAGCCGGTGGAAGCTTGGAATCTATCAGGAGTTGGGCAATCTTGGCTATCTCAATAGAGGCAGGATCTTCAGGGTAGGTATGAACCACAGGGTTACCAGAGTCGGAACCGGTTCTTAGTTCAACACTTAGAGGAACCTGTCCAATGAGTGAGACAGGAGTGCCTGAGAACTCTGAAAGAGCATCTGCTGCAGCTTGCCCACCACCAGAACCAAAGAGTTCAAGAGTTGAGCCATCAGGCATCTTTAGACCACTCATGTTTTCGATAACACCGAAGATCTCTTGCCCGATCTTGTGACTTGCTGAACCACTTCGTTGAGCAACATAGGAGGCAGCTTCCTGAGGGGTAGTAACCACAATGCTCTTAGCATTTGGAAGAAGTTGTCCTACCGAGATAGCAACATCTCCGGTTCCTGGAGGCATATCAATCAAAAGATAATCTAGTGTTCCCCAGTGAACTTCAGTTAGGAACTGTTCAACCGCTTTATGAAGCATAGGTCCACGCCAAGCAACTGGTTCATTGCTAGGTAAGAACATCCCAATGGAAATGACTTTCACTCCATATGCAATTGGAGGCAAGATCATGTCATCAAGACGAGTGGGTCTATCTATAGTTCCTAGTTGAGCAGGAATACTGAAGCCAAAGATGTCTGCATCTAAAACACCAACTTCATGACCTTGTTTAGCTAGCTCAACAGCTAGGTTCACCGTTAGTGAGCTCTTACCAACTCCACCTTTACCTGAACCAATCAGGAAGACTTTGGTTGAAGTGCCAAGAGCAAATGGATTGGACTTAGGCTCACGACCATCACGAAGTTTTACCTTCAAGGCATCAAGTTCTTCAGGGGTCATGACGCTCATCTTCACTTGAATCTGAGAGCCATTGAATTCTTTTGAAAGAGCTTCGGTGACCTGCTGTTCAATCTGAACAGCTTGAGGGCAGTGGCTGACAGTCAGTTTGATTTCAACGCTGAAGTTATCTTCAGAGCCTTGTATGGCACCAACCATATCTAGTTCAGTGATTGGCCTTCTAAGTTCTGGATCAATAACCAAACTAAGGGCAGCTTGGACTCTATTTGCTAAATCACTCATCACTTAGAGTTGTTTGAGTTTCTCTTTAGTTCAGCAAGGATCTCTTCAAGAGCATCACGAAGTTCATCCTTTACAAACTCTTTGGTCGCAACTTCACTCATGGCTAATCTCAATGCAACAACTTCTCTTGCTAGGTACTCAGTGTCAGCAAGGTTTCTTTCAGCTAGCTGACGATCCTGCTCAGTCTTTACTCTGTCTCTGTCATCTTGACGGTTCTGAGCAAGAAGAATCAGAGGAGCAGCATAGGAAGCCTGCAAAGACAATAGAAGTGTTAGCAGGGTGAAGTTAGTAACTCTTGGGTCAAAAGCTAGTTCAATAGGTGCAGCCACGTTCCAGAGAATCCAAACAATACAGAAGATGGTTAGGCCAATAAGGAAGCCTCCGGTGCCAAGGGCACGTGCAAAGGCTTCGGAAGCTCTACCAAACTGTTCACGGTTGATGCGAGGAACTAGCGGCTTACGCTTTGTTGAAAGCGGGGTATCTAGGCGGTTACGAGATTTAGCCATTTGTGTCACCTCCATCTTCGCTTCTCCAGTCATCTGGTAGTAGGTGGTCCAAAACGTCATCAACTGTGACAACACCGATAAGTCGTTTCTCACCATCAATAACAGGAATAGAAACCAGGTTGTAGTTAGCCATGGTTCTGTGGATCTTGGAAATGTGTGTTTCAGCAATTACTGGCTCAACATCGGTATCCAAAATAGTTCCAAGACGAACGTGTGGTGGATAGCGAAGCAGTCTCTGGAAGTGAACCATACCTAGGTATTTACCTGTAACTGTTTCAAAAGGTGGCAAGGTAACAAAGACTGATGCTGCTAGAGCTGGTGCAACATCTTTCTTTCTAATCAAAGCCATAGCTTCAGCAACAGTTGCTTCTGAAGAACAGATAACTGGTTCTGTAGTCATTAGACCACCAGCGGTGAATTCACCGAAGGACATCAATCTACGAATGTCATCCGCTTCTTCTTCATCCATAAGTTCAAGAATGGCTTCTGCACGATCCCCAGGAAGGTTCTGCATAAGGTCAGCAGCATCATCTGGTTGCATAAGGTCTAGAACTTCAGCAGCTCTTTCATCATCAAGATCTTGAACAATTTCAATCTGCTCTTCTTCTGGAAGCTCTTCTAGAACATCGGCTAGACGCTCGTCATCAAGTTCTTCAGCTACTTCAATCATTCTCTCTTCAGGAAGATCTAGTAGAGCAGAAGCTAAGTCAGCAGGGTTCATGTCTGAATAGGTTGCAATTAGCTGCTCAGCACTTTGGCTTTCGTCGCTCTTGCCATCTTCAGTAACTTCATTCCAGTTGGCAAACATGGTTGCACCTCTTCCAAATGGGGTGTTAGAAGTCTTTGGTCGGCGAATGAATAAGTCGCTAACTAGCCAATCTTTTCTTTCGTTCTGTTCAATAGCTAGATCTTCAATGGTGCCCTGACCTGAGCCATCAGAAAGGGTTACTTTTCTACCCAACATCTCAGCAATAACTCTTACTTCTTGACCTCTTTGGGTGAATCTTCTTAGGTCAACAAGGCCATTGGTAATTACCTGGCCTGGAACAATCGAGGTAATTCTTGCAATAGGAACGAATACTCTGCGTCTACCGGTGATCTCAATGATCATTCCTGTAGTCCTTGGAGCACCTGAATTACGGTATGCCACTAGAACGTCTATGACTTTACCTACTCGATCACCGACAGGGTCAAAGACGCCACAGCCCACTAAACGGGCGATAAAAACTCTTGAGGCACTCACCTTATAACCTTAGAGCACACTCCAATAATCTGGCAGACTGGATATATGGCAAAGAGAAACCTACGGGGATTACAAGCATCACTACCAAATGGCTCAGCGGTAGCTGATTTTAACAACTATCAGGATGCCGTTTCCTATGTTGAACGCATCATCATGGGTGATTTTCCAGTGTCATCTATTGCGATCGTGGGGTCTAATCTCAGTTCAGTTGAACGCATCAGAACAAAGATCAGCTACGGCAAGATAGCCCTAAATGGAGCAATGATGGGTGTTTGGTTAGGTCTTCTGGCTTTCATAATCTTTGGCACAGTTCCTGGAGCAACCCCTGAAGATCCTGCTCAACCCTTATTCAACCTAGGTTCAGCGATTTTAGTTGGAGCAGGTCTAGGCATGCTCTTTCAAGTTATTCGATTCAGCTTGTCCAAAACCAAAAGAGGCTTTGCCAGTACTTCTCAAATAGTCGCGACTAAGTATGAAGTACTTGTTCCAAGTGAACTAGTTAGCCAAGCTAACTCTGCATATCAAAAAGGTGGAGAAGAACAGGCTTAGGCCTGCAGTTTCTTCATCCAAGCTTCAATAGCTTTAGGTTCTCTAGGTAGGGCAGAACTTAGGTTCTTAACACCATTCTTGGTAACCAAAACATCATCTTCAATACGCACACCAATACCTCTAAATTCCTTAGGAACTGTGAGGTCATCTTTGTGGAAGTAAAGACCAGGTTCAATGGTGAAAATCATTCCTTCTTCAAGAGCTTTATCGTGATACATCTCACGTCTAGCTTGAGCACAGTCATGAACATCTAGACCTAGGTGGTGGCCTGTGCCATGAATCATGTAACGGCGGTGCCACTGGTTCTCAGGCTTCAAAGATTCTTCGTAGCCACCTTTATAGAATCCCCACTCGGCAGTCTTCTGAGCAATTACTCTCATGGCAGTCTTATGCATTTCAGAATAGGTAACTCCAGGCTTTGCAATGGCGAACGCAGCATCTGCTGCATCTAGAACTGCTTGGTAGATCTCTTTCTGAATCTTGCTGAACTTTCCATTGATAGGAAGAGTTCTAGTGATGTCTGCTGTGTAGAGGCTATCCACTTCAACACCAGCATCCAGAAGAAGAAGCTCACCTGGCTTCACAGGGCCATCGTTGATGATCCAGTGCAGTGTGCAGGCATGGTTTCCTGCAGCAGCAATAGTTTCATAACCCAGGTCATTTCCTTCTGCTCTAGCTTGAGCAAAGAATGCACCTTCAATAATTCTTTCTCCACGAGGATGCTTCGTTGCAGCCTTAAGGTTCTTCACAACTGCTTCGAAACCTAAGACAGATGCATCAATAGATTTCTGCATCTCTTTGATTTCATATGAATCTTTGATGAGTCTTAGTTCGCTAACGAATTCAACAAGAGCTGTGCTCTTCTCCATTGTTAGAACTTGCTTAGAGTTGATTGCCTTTAGGTCTGTTTCAAACTTAGCTAGTGACTTAGTTGGAATACCAAGTAGAGCTGACACGTGCTTTAACCCAGGACGAGAACCAACCCAGAATTCACCGATAGCTGAGTTAGCAAAGAACTCATCGGTGTTCTTACCTGCTGTTTCTCTGAAGTAAAGAACAGACTTAGCAGTCTTACCTCTTGCATCAATAACTAGGACTGAATCTGGAACAGTTGCTGAACCCCAACCAGTTAGGTGAGCAAAAGCAGAGTGAGCTCTGAAGCGGTATGCAGTGTCGTTTGAACGAGTGATCTCACCACCTGAAGGAATTACAAGAACTTTGCCTTGGAAAGCTTTAGCAACTGCATCTCTACGCTTCTTGGCGAAAGGTGCAACTTTGTCTTGGGCAGGAAGCTTTGAGTTATCCGGAGCCCAGTTGCTGCCGATGTATTTCACGAATTTGTTTCCAGTAGGTCGATGCGATCTAGCTGTTCCTCTGGAATTTAGTTTTTCAGTTGCATCTTTGCTCATAAAAGGTATTCTGCCAGTTTTCCCGAATATCTGTCGGTGGTTGCCTGTATCTTGAAAGAGTAGGAAAGGAATCGTTATGAGAATTGATCTCCACATTCACTCCAAA
The DNA here is from genome assembly GCA_947489135.1 of Micrococcales bacterium. Classification (GTDB taxonomy): domain Bacteria; phylum Actinomycetota; class Actinomycetes; order Actinomycetales; family Microbacteriaceae; genus Rhodoluna. The sequence continues at coordinate 32 of CANLCU010000031.1, read as the reverse complement.
AACTCAGATGGTGCTGACACAGTTGAAGAGCT
>CANLCU010000030.1 GCA_947489135.1 Micrococcales bacterium | reverse complement strand
TCGGTTCACCTCGAGGGTCTAAAGAACGCAATGGTTGCTGAGGCACTATTCCTGCTACTTGGCAATGATTTGCAGTCTGAATAGCCCAAAAGAGACATTTGAAGGCTTAGAATTAGGACCTAATAGGAGAGTGAAATGACTGAAACAATGGCTCACGGGCTTGAAATCACTGATGCAGCAAGAGCAGAACTGCTTAGACACATCGAAGCAGCTGATGTTAGTGATCTAAATGAAGGCGAAAAACTTCGCCTACGTGTTGAGATCAAAGTCGGTGGTTGTGCGGGATTCCAGTACCTGCCATTCATTTTGACTCCTGAATTGCGTGAAGATGACCTAATCAAGGATTTTAGTGGAGTAGAAGTTGTTGTCGACAGCATGACGGCTCCTTATATTTCTGGAGCTACTTTTGACTTTGTCGACACTTTCCAGAAGCGTGCTTTTGAAATTGACAATCCAAACAGCCAGGGCAGTTGTGCCTGTGGATCTTCCTTCAGCTAAATCGCATTAAGGCCATGCTTTCCCTTTAGTTTTGGGGTGTTATGGCATTGGTGGCTTCAATTAACACATAAACTTGTTTTATAACGAAACGATATTGAAGGATCGATTTTGCTTCCAAAACGTAGAAATAGATGGGCTGTAATCCCGCTATTTGCTGTTCTAATTGCCTCTTTGTCAGGCTGTACATCATACGAATTCTCAAGAGGTTGGCTTCCAGGCGTAACTGGCGTAACCAACCACACAGAGCGAGTAGTTTCACTCTGGGCAGGCTCTTGGGTCGTTCTTTATGCAGTGGGACTCATCGCTTGGGGACTGATGTTCTGGGCAATTATCGTTTATCGTCGCCGCAAGGGTGACACCGAGATTCCACCTCAGCTTCGTTACAACATGCCAATTGAGGCTCTGTTCACAGTCGTACCTTTGATTTTGGTACTTGGATTCTTTGCTCTAACCGCAAGAGACATCGCCGAGATTGAAAAACCTGTTTCCAGCGATTACAGAATTGAAGTAGTTGGCAAGCAGTGGTCTTGGGACTTTAATTACACCAATGACAATGTCTATGACTCAGGAATTCAGCTTCAGGCTGTAACCGAAGAGGCTGAAAAAGAGCTTCCAACACTTTACTTACCAGTCAACAAGACAATTCAGTTTGATTTAGTTTCTAGAGATGTTATTCACTCATTCTGGGTAATCGACTTCCTGTATAAGAAGGACGTTTTCCCAGGCAAAGTAAACAAAATGTATTTGACTCCACAAGTTATTGGAACTTACAAAGGTAAGTGTGCAGAGCTCTGTGGAGAGTTCCACTCAATGATGCTTTTCAACGTGAAGGTTGTTTCTCAAGAGGATTATGACGCTCGCATGGATGAGTTGGCGAAGATGGGTAACGTTGGGCAATTGAGCGCTGATCCAAATGACCCAGACAACATCAACAGAAACAAGAATCTTCCAGGTAACAAACCAAAGAGTGAGGGCTAGCAGATGGCACAGCCAGCAAAACCAGGCAAAGGTCGCATAGTCGTCGATTGGTTGACCACAACTGATCACAAGAAAATTGGTTACCTATATCTAGGTACTTCATTTGTTTACTTCATGATTGCTGGAGTTATGGCTCTATTGATTAGAGCTCAGCTTGCAATGCCAGGTTTGACAATCATTGAAACTAAAGAACAGTACAACCAGCTTTTCACAATGCACGGAACCATCATGCTTTTGATGTTTGCAACTCCGCTGTTCGCTGGTTTCGTAAACGTTTTGATGCCAGTTCAGATTGGTGCTCCTGATGTTGCTTTCCCAAGACTGAACGCAATTGCTTACTGGTTCTACTTCTGGGGTTCATTCATTGCTGTTGCAGGATTCTTTACTCCTCAAGGTGCTGCATCGTTTGGTTGGTTCGCATATGCACCGCTATCGAATACAACTTTCTCGCCAGGACTCGGTGGAGATCTATGGGTGTTTGGCCTAGCTCTTAGCGGTTTCGGAACAATCCTTGGTGGTGTGAACTTCATCACAACCATAATCACCATGCGTGCACCAGGCATGACTATGTTCCGTATGCCTATCTTCACTTGGAACGCACTAGTTACTTCAATTCTTGTAATCATGGCTTTCCCACCTCTAGCTGCAGCTCTGTTCGCTCTAGGTGCTGATAGAAAATTTGGTGCTCATATCTTTGATCCAGAGAACGGTGGAGCAATGCTCTGGCAACACTTGTTCTGGTTCTTTGGACACCCAGAGGTTTACATCATTGCCTTGCCATTCTTCGGAATTGTTTCCGAGATTTTCCCAGTGTTCAGCAGAAAGCCTGTCTTTGGATATAGGACTCTGATTTATGCGACAATCGCGATCGCTGCCTTGTCTATGACAGTGTGGGCTCACCACATGTACGTAACAGGTTCAGTGCTACTTCCATTCTTTGCATTCACGACGATGCTTATTGCGGTTCCCACGGGAGTCAAGATATTCAACTGGATTGGAACGATGTGGCGGGGATCAATCACATTTGAAACCCCAATGCTATGGAGCCTTGGCTTCCTAACCACATTCATCTTCGGTGGTTTGACCGGTGTAATTCTTGCTTCACCAGCACTTGACTTCCACGTAAGCGATTCATACTTCGTTGTAGCTCACTTCCACTACGTAGTGTTCGGAACAGTTGTGTTCGCTATGTTCGCAGGTTTCTATTTCTGGTGGCCAAAGTTCACTGGAAAGATGTTGAACGAAAGACTTGGAAAGATCCACTTCTGGCTATTGTTCTTCGGTTTCCACATCACATTCCTAATCCAGCACTGGTTAGGTGTGAAGGGTATGCCTCGTCGTTACTACACATACCTTGAGGGCGATGGCTTCACCTGGATGAACCAAGTTTCAACAGCAGGTTCATTGCTTCTTGGTCTATCTATGCTTCCATTCCTATGGAACGTTTGGATCACCAGCCGCAAGGGCAAGCTAGTAGAGATGAATGACCCATGGGGTTACGGACGTTCACTCGAGTGGGCAACAGCATCACCACTTCCAAGACACAACTTCACTTCTATTCCAAGAATCAGAAGTGAGTCCCCAGCATTTGATCTAAACCATCCGGAGTACGCATCTCCAGATGCTAAACCGCTAGTTGGAAAGGGGAAGAAGTAGCCATGAAGACTAATGTCACAATGCTGAACATCCTCACCGTTTTCAACTTAGTAGTTGCTGCAATCTATGGATACTGGACCTACATTGCCGATGGAGAGATTGAAGTAATCGGCTTTGCCGCACTATTCATGCTTGTTTTCTTGACTGGTTTCATCTCTTTTTACCTAGCAAAATCAGCTAAGAACTTCACAGGTCCTGAAGATAACCCAGACGCAAACATTGAAGACGGTGAAGCAGAAATGGGATTCTTCGCTCCATGGTCATGGTGGCCATTAGTTCTTGGTTTAGGTGCAGCGCTTAGCTTCACAGCACTTGCAGTTGGCCCATGGTTATTCGCAATTGGATTCTCACTATCAATGATCGGTCTAATTGGGTTTGTGTTTGAGCACTCAAGAGGGCAGCACGCTCACTAGTAAAAAAGCTTAAGAGAAAAACCTGACCACATTTCTGGGGTCAGGTTTTTTACTTTCTGAAAATTACTTGTTGTATGAACGGAATGCGATAACAGCGTTGTGTCCACCAAAACCAAATGAGTTTGAAATAGCAAGAATCTTCTCACCCAAATCTCTAGGGGAAGTTACAACATCAAGTTCAATAGCTGGATCTAGATCATCCAGGTTGATAGTTGGGGGAGCAGTTCTAGTTTGAACTGCAAGCACTGTAAAGATTGCTTCGATAGCACCTGCACCACCTAGTAGGTGACCGGTAGAAGACTTTGTAGCTGACACAGCAATGTTCTGTAGGTGATCACCAAATACTCGCTTCAGGGCAGTGTATTCAGCTACGTCGCCAACAGGAGTGCTGGTTGCGTGAGCATTGATGTGATTCACATCAGAGATCTCTGCGTTAGCCATCTTTAGCGCACCAATTACAGCTCTTGCTGCTGCGGCACCTTCAGGATCTGGAGCAGTGATGTGATACGCGTCACTGGTTACATAGCCACCAGCTAGTTCTGCATAAATCTTTGCTCCACGAGCTAGTGCGTGTTCTTCGGTCTCTAGAACAAGTGCTCCGGCACCTTCACCCATTACGAAGCCGTCTCTGTTGACATCGTATGGACGACTTGCTTTAGCAGGCTCGTCATTACGCCTTGAAAGTGCATGCATAGATGCGAAAGCAGCAATTGGAAGTGGGTGCATAGCAGCCTCACAGCCACCTGCAACAACGATGTCAATCTCGCCTGAGCGAAGTCTTGTAATGGCGTTAGCAATAGCTTCGGTTCCTGATGCACAGGCTGAAACAGATGTTCTGACTCCGCCTCGAGCTGAAATGTCCATACCGATTGCCGCAGCTGGCCCATTTGGCATAAGCATTGGAACAGTCATTGGCAGGACTCGTCTAGGTCCCTTTTCTTTGAGAGTGTCGTAAGCGTCTAGAAGTGTCCAAACACCACCGATACCTGTTGCAAATTCAACAGAAAGTCTCTCTGGGTCAAAATCTGTGACTCCTGCATCAGCCCAGGCTTCTCTCGCAGCAATAAGAGCGAACTGGCTTGATGGATCGAGTCTCTTTGTTTCTTGGAGAGTGAGCATCTCGGAAGCTTTTACTTTGGCCTGACCAGCAAAGGAAACCGGAAGCTCATAACGAGCAACCCATTCCTGGTCCATAGTGGTTATGCCGGACTCACCAGCAAGTAATGCTTTCCAAGTGGTTTGAGCGTCGCCACCGAGAGGAGTTGTAGCTCCTATCCCGGTAACAACGATTTTGCTGCTCAAGATTGTTTAGCCCTGTGCTGAAGTGATGAAGTTCACAGCGTCACCAACAGTAAGAAGGTTCTTTACTTCTTCATCTGGGATCTTTACGCTGAACTTCTCTTCTGCGTTCACAACGATAGTCATCATTGAGATTGAGTCGATGTCTAGGTCGTTGGTGAAAGACTTTTCCATCTTCACTGACTCAGTGTCGATGCCGGTCTCTTCGTTTACGATCTCTGCAAGACCTGCTAGAACTTCGTTCTGTGAAAGTGCCATGTGTTACTCCTTGATTGTTTGATTTACTAGGTAAAGTTTAGGGCAGAACCACGACTTGAGCCGCGAAGGCAAGCCCTGCTCCGAAGCCAATCTGAAGGGCTAATCCGCCTGGTTTGACCACGCCGTCCTTCAATATCTGGTCCATAGCCAACGGAATGCTGGCTGCTGAGGTGTTTCCGGTGTTGATGATGTCCCTTGCAACCACCACGTTCTCAGGCAGTTGAAGCTGTTTGACTAACTCATCAATGATTCGAATGTTTGCTTGGTGTGTAACCAAAGCCGATAGATCCTCAGCTTTTACTCCTGCAACCAGAAGAGCTTCCTTGGCAACTTTGACCATCTCCCATACTGCCCATTTGAAAACCTTCATGCCATCTTGTCTAAGGGTTGGCCATGCAGCTTCGCCATCGCGGAAATCGAGCAGAGAGGCGGTCATGCTCACTGAGTCCCAGTGTGAGCCATCTGAGCCCCAGACAGTAGGTGCTATGCCAGGTGTGTCAGAAGGACCAACAATGGCAGCTCCGGCACCATCAGCCAATAGGAATGAGATTGAGCGATCGGTTGGATCAATGAAATCGCTAAGCTTCTCGCCACCAACAACCAAAACATACTTGGCAACACCTGAACGGACTAGTGCATCGGCTTGAGCGATTCCGTAGCAGTATCCAGCACAAGCAGCTGAAATATCGAAAGCTGGGGCTGGGTTAGCACCGATCTTGTCAGCGAGCAAAGATGCGGCTGATGGAGTCTGGTAAGGGTGGGAGATAGTGCTGAAGATTACTGCACCAATTTCTTGAGGATCAATTCCTGCTCGCTTGATAGCTTCATTGGAAGCGACTACGGCCATATCCATAAGAGACTGGTCTTTGCCTGCTCTTCTTCTGGTGATGATTCCAGTGCGTTGACGAATCCATTCGTCACTCGAATCAATAGGACCTGCGATGTCGTCATTAGTAACAACTAAGTCGCCACGAGTAGCACCAAGAGAATAAATTCGACTGTATTTAGTCGTTTCATATTGGTTTAGTTTCGGCTGAGACATTAGTCCTTCTTTACTGATCGATTGATTAGATCTTGAGCTAGTTCTAAATCCTTTGGTTCCTTCAGAGCAACAATTTCAACTCCAGGCATTCCACGCTTAGCAAGTCCTGCCAATGTTCCAGCTGGAGAGACTTCGATTACTGCAGTGACGCCTGCTTTGACCATAGCTTCCATGCAAAGATCCCAACGAACTGAGTTAGCAACTTGTCCTACCAAGAGGTTGATGAATTCAGCGCCATTTGAAACCAGTTGTCCGTTTTGGTTTGACCAGAGTTTGATCTCAGGATTAGAGATTTCCATCGAAGAGGTGAACGCTGCAAGTTCGCTTACTGCTGGTTGCATGTATGAAGTGTGGAATGCACCTGCGACACTAAGCGAAATTACTTTGCTACCTTGAGGACCTTCGGCAACTAGTTTCTCAATTCCTGATTTAGAACCTGCTGCAACAATCTGTCCTGCTCCGTTGTAGTTAGCAGGGGAGAGACCTAACTCAGTTAGTCGAGCAATTACTGTTTCTTGATCTCCACCAAGAACTGCAGCCATTGATGTTGCTTCGCTAGTTGCTGCTGCAAGAGCCATTGCTTTTGCTCTTACCTTTACTAGTTGCATTGCTTGAACATCTGTAAGAACATTTGCAATAGCTGCAGCTGAAACTTCTCCAACAGAGTGACCGGCAACACCTGAAACATTTACTGTGTTTAGAAGAGAAGCGGTTGCGATGCTTGCACCAACAATTAGAGGTTGAGCAATAGCGGTATCTCTAATTGTTTCTTCATCACTCAAAGTTCCATGTTGGATTAGATCAAGAGAAATAGCATCCGAGAATTCTTCTAGCTTTGTTTTGAAAGCTGGAATTTCTAACCAGCTCGACATAAAGCCAGGCTTTTGCGAGCCTTGACCAGGTGCGAGAATGACGAGCATTGTTATGCGTCTCCACCCGCGTTACCAGATGTTCCAGCTGTTACATCTAGAAGACGATACTTATCAATTGCCATCTGTGGAATGTGAGCTGCAACATCTCCACGGGATGCAAGTTGTTCAAGTACGCGAACAACAATTGAAGGACCATCAATCTTGAATGATCTTCTGGCTGCTGCTCTAGTGTCTGAGAATCCGAAACCATCAGCACCTAGAGTTGCATACTCACCTGGAATCCACTTACGTACTTGATCTGCAACCTGGTGCATGTAGTCGCTGACACCAATGAATGGACCTGGAGCACCTGCAAGCTTGTTGGTGATGTATGGAAGTGGGCTTACATCATTTGGATAGAGGAACTTCTGTTCATCACAAGCAAGTGCATTACGACGAAGTTCGCTCCAAGAAGTAACTGACCAGATATCTGCAGATACGTTCCAGTCATCCTGAAGTAATCTCTGAGCTTCATAAGCCCAAGGCACTGAAACACCTGAAGCTAGAATCTGAGCTTTTTTACCAGCACCTGATCCAACACTTATGCGGTGAATACCCTTGATGATTCCATCAACGTCAACGTTCTCTGGTTCAGCTGGGTGAATAACTGGCTCGTTGTAGACGGTGATATAGAAAATCACGTTCGGGTCTGAGTGGACTCCACCATACATACGCTCAATACCAGCCTTGATGATGTGACCGATCTCGTAACCGTAGGCAGGGTCGTAAGTAATTACTCCTGTGTTGGTTGCAGCCATGATAGGTGAGTGGCCATCAGCATGCTGCAAACCTTCACCAGTAAGTGTTGTTCTACCAGCGGTAGCACCAATCATGAATCCTCTAGATAGCTGGTCGGTAGCTGCCCAGATCGCGTCTGCTGTTCTCTGGAATCCAAACATGGAATAGAAAACATAGAACGGGATTAGCGGCTGACCCTGGGTTGCATAAGAGGTAGCAATTGCCGTGAAGGCAGCCATAGAACCAGCTTCGTTGATTCCTGTATGCAGAATCTGACCAGCATCGCTTTCCTTGTATGACAAAAGAAGATCACGGTCTACAGAGATGTAATGCTGACCCTTAGGGTTATAAATCTTTGCAGTAGGGAAGAACGCATCCATACCGAAAGTTCTTGCTTCATCAGGAATGATTGGCACAATTCTTGGACCAAGTTCTGGAGTCTTTAGAAGATCTTTCAGCAGACGAACGAAAGCCATTGTTGTGGCAATCTCTTGAGTACCTGATCCACCCTTAGATACTTCGTAGGCTTTGTCTTCTGGCAATTCGAAGGAAACATATTTGCTGCGACGCTCTGGAAGATATCCACCGAGAGCGCGACGACGTTCGTGCATGTAATCAATTTCTGGAGTGCCAGGGGCTGGACGGTAGTAAGGAGGCTGATACGGGTCAGCTTCAAGCTGTGCATCAGTGATTGGAATACCCATGTCATCTCTAAATGACTTCAAGTTATCTAGAGTTAGCTTCTTCATCTGGTGAGTAGCGTTTCTACCTTCGAACGCTTTACCAAGACCATAACCCTTGATTGTCTTAGCCAGAATTACTGTTGGCTGACCCTTGTGAGCAAGTGCCGCTGCATATGCTGCATATATCTTGCGGTAGTCGTGTCCACCGCGCTTGAGTCCCCAAACTTGTTCATCAGTCATCGACTCAACAAGTTTTGCTGTACGTGGGTCTCTGCCGAAGAAGTTCTCTCTAACGAATCCGCCATCCATAGTTTTGTATGTTTGGAAATCTCCATCAGGTGTTGTGTTCATGAGATTTACTAGAGCACCATCGGTGTCATTTTGTAATAGTGAATCCCATTCACGACCCCAAATAACTTTGATTACGTTCCAACCAGCACCGCGGAAGAATGACTCAAGTTCTTGAACAATCTTTCCGTTACCACGAACTGGACCATCTAATCTCTGCAAGTTACAGTTCACAACGAAAGTTAGGTTATCGAGTCCATCGTTAGCAGCTAGCTGCAATGCTCCACGAGATTCAACTTCATCCATTTCACCATCGCCTAGGAAAGCCCAAACGTGTTGCTCTGAAGTGTCTTTGAAGTTTCTACCTGCCAAATAACGGTTTGCTTGTGCTTGGTAGATCGCGTTGATTGGACCAATACCCATAGAGACTGTTGGGAACTGCCAGAAGTCAGGCATTAGACGTGGGTGAGGGTAAGAAGAAAGTCCACCACCTGCGTGTGATTTCTCTTGACGGAAACCGTTTAGCTGGTCTTCGCTTAGACGACCTTCTAAGAATGCACGAGCATACGGACCAGGGCTTGCGTGACCTTGAATGAAGACTTGGTCGCCACCTGAAACATGGTCTTGACCTTTGAAGAAGTGGTTGAAACCAACTTCATAAAGAGAAGCAGAAGAAGCGTAAGTTGAAATGTGTCCACCAACAGAAACTCCTGGACGCTGTGCACGGTGAACTAGAACAGCTGCGTTCCAACGCATCCATGCTCTATAAGTTCTTTCAATTGCTTCATCACCTGGGAAAGTAGGTTCGTCAGTAGTTGCGATGGTGTTGATGTAGTCGGTGGTCTGAACCATTGGGACATTTAGCTGAAGCTCATGTGAACGCTTTAGAAGGTTTAACATGATTTCGCGAGCACGATTCGGTCCGTGAACTCTAGCTACTGCATCGAGGGACTCAAGCCACTCGCGGGTTTCTTCTGGATCTTGATCTGGAGTGTTGCTCTGAAAGACGTCCTGATTGTTGATGGACAAAGAATCCTCGTTTCGGCTCTAGATAACTGAAGGCAATTGTGGTGCCTTAGTCAAAAATAGTGGGGGGACCGGTTTAGGTCCCTTATAAGTTTAGGGTTTGTTGAGAAGGCTTTATAGGATTAGAGCCAAGTCCAACCTAAGGAGTTTCAATGTCATTGATTATCGGAGATCTAGCCCCTGATTTCACCCTTGCCAACCAGTTCGGGGAGAACGTTACCCTGTCAGATTTCAGAGGAAAGAAGCCAGTTGTCTTGGTTTTCTACCCATTGTCTTTCTCAGGCGTTTGCACAGGCGAACTATGCGAGATTCGCGATAATTTCGACAAATTTGCCTCAAGTGACGTCGAATTGCTAGCTATTTCAGTGGACAGCAAGTACGTTCAGAAGGTTTTTGCTGAGCATGAGGGCTATAAGTTCTCTGTTTTGGCTGATTTCTGGCCTCATGGACAGGTTGCCAAGGACTACGGAGTGTTCCTAGAAGAGCATGGAATTGCTAACAGAGGCACCTTTGTCATCGATAAAGACGGTGTTTTAGTGTCTAAATTCGTGACCGCCCCAGGTCAAGCCAGATCTCTTGACGAATATAGTCGTGCTTTGGCATCTTTGACCTCCTAGCCTGTTGTATAGTTTTACAAGCGCCATAAGGCGCTGCAGTCAAGAGTCGGGCCTTTAGCTCAGTTGGTAGAGCGCCACGCTTACACCGTGGATGTCATCGGTTCGAGCCCGGTAGGGCCCACTTTTCGACTACCTCCACCTAGAGGCATGAGTTAAGACTCGCGGTAAGATTTGCCTATGGATTCCAGCAACTTTCAGCCACCTGTGCGACGTTCCCTATCTAATGAGGAACTAGAAGCACGAGTTAATCAAGCCATGTCCTCGCACTCAGGTGTAGAGGCTGTAATGGAGCTACTTGTAGCCCAAGAAGCCCTCAGAGTCGAAGAAGACCGCCAAGAGCAGCTTTGGATCGATAGCATGCGTCAGAATGGCTCTCCGGAGGCCCAAGCAGCTCTCAACTCATTTCTAGGAATCAGTACTCCAGCGCCGGTTGCAGAGCCAGTTGCTCCAGTAGAACCTCCTTACGTTGAACCAGTTCAGGTTGTCGAGATCGCTCCTGTTGTTGAAACCCCAGTCGCAGAGGCCCCAGTTCAACCTGAACCTCCAAAAGCTCCACCTGTCTTCACTTGGCTAAACCCAGCTCCGCCAACACCTGTTGCTAAGCCAGAAGTAGTTGCTGAGCCAGAAGTTGAAAAAGTTGTTGAAGAAGCCATTGTTGAACCAGTTGAGCCAGAACAGCCAAGCACTTTCTCTTGGTTCACCAAAACTGAAGAGCCAGAAGTTGCGCCTGAAGAAGTTTTAGTTGAAGAGACACTCGTTGAGATTGTTGAAGTTTCACCTCAAGAAGAACTTGCTCCTATCGGTTCAGAGTCAGAAACAGAGTTTGAAATGCTTCTAGCTGCAGCTGCTGCAGAAGAAGAACTAACAGCACTTGAAGAATCTGAGAAGAAGTCCGTTGCAACTCTTGTTGCTACTGAAAGTAATGTTCTTATTCCTTCAGATGAACATCGCAACCGTGGACCTCTTTCACAACTATGGGTTTGGCTTGGAGCATCGGCAACTATCGTTCCGGTTCTTTTGGTCTGGCTACTAATCAGTCTTGGACTAAATGCAACTGCAATCACTGTTTCACTCGTTGGTGGTTATCTAGTTTCTGGACTGCTAATTGCAGTAGCAGC
>CANLCU010000029.1 GCA_947489135.1 Micrococcales bacterium | reverse complement strand
TCAAACGCTTGTTCAATGATTGAAGCTTCAATCTCTTTGATTGTTACTGCAGGTTGATTAATGCCAAGAACACAAGAACTCTCACAAGGAGCAGGGCAAAGCTTTCCAGTAAATTCTGGGAAATTGTTAGTTGCGTGTAGACGTTCAATTGCTGATTTACCATCTTGACGCCAGGTTAGATCGTTCCATTCAGGAATTAGGTTTCCAAGAGGACAGCCGTGGTGACAGAAAGCGATACCGCAATCCATACATCTACCAGCTTGGTTCTTTAGAACCGCAGGGTCAGTAGGTTCGTATACTTCTTTCCAGTCTTTAATACGAACTTCAATAGGTCTCCTCTTAGCTGTCTCACGCTCGGTTACTTTTAGAAAGCCTCTAGGATCTGCCATTGACGCTCACCTCCAAAATTCTCTTCCACACTTCGCTGCCATCAAGGTCTTCACCGTTCAAAGTTGCAGCTGCCTGAATCTTCTTAACATTGGCATAGTCTCTTGGCAAAACCTTTGTGAAATGCTTTTGAGCCTCACTGAAACCATCAAGCAATGTTGCAGCTAACTTCGAACCTGTCTCAAGGACATGTCTCTCAAGAAGAGATTGAACTGCGCCAGCGTCGGCTTCGTCTAGTGGAAGAAGGTCTATTTCACCATCAGTCAGAGCACTATGGTTCACAAGGTCTGCTCTTAGCTTGTAGACATAAGCAACGCCACCTGACATGCCAGCGGCAAAGTTCTTTCCTGTTCTTCCTAGAATCAGAGCTGTTCCGCCAGTCATGTACTCAAGACCGTGATCACCAACCCCTTCAACCACAGCTGTGGCTCCAGAGTTTCTAACCAAGAATCTCTCTCCAACAATTCCACTCAAGAACATGCTTCCGCTTGTAGCACCGTAACCAATAACGTTTCCTGCGATAACGTTTTGATCTGCAGGGAATACGGAGCTATCTGATGGCTTCACAACAATGAGACCACCTGACAAACCTTTACCTACGTAGTCGTTAGAGTCGCCTGAAATTGTTAGTTTGATTCCGCTAGGAATGAAAGCTCCGAAAGATTGACCAGCTGAACCAGTAACGCGAATGTCGATGGTTGCTTCAGGTAATCCAGCAGATCCATATCTCTTAGTAACTTCATGCCCAAGCATGGTTCCAACTGCTTGAGCTGTGTTGTTGATAGGTAAATCAATAATGACTTGCTGAGCGTCTTCGAGTGCTGAAGTGCTCAACTTGATTAGCTGGTGGTCGAAGTGCTTCTCCAACTCATGGTCTTGATATGTGAATCGACGAAGCGGTCCGGTGTTTGGCTTAGGTGCAGACAGGATTGGAGTTAGGTCTAACCCGTCAGCCTTCCAGTGACTAATTGCTCGGTTTGCATCCAAAAGTTCAGAATGACCAATTGCCTCATCTAGAGATCTGAATCCAAGTGCAGCAAGATACTCTCTAACTTCTTCAGCTAGGAACATGAAGAAGTTAACTACATGTTCTGCTTGACCTGTGAATCTGGCTCTTAGGTCAGGGTTTTGTGTTGCCACACCTACTGGGCAAGTATCTAGGTGGCAGACGCGCATCATTACACAACCAGAAACAACTAGTGGCGCGGTAGCAAAGCCGAATTCTTCAGCTCCAAGTAACGCAGCAATAACAACATCGCGTCCAGTCTTCATCTGGCCATCAACTTGAACAGAGACTCTATCTCTTAGGCCATTGACCATGAGTGTCTGCTGAGTTTCAGCAAGACCAAGTTCCCAAGGTGTGCCAGCGTGCTTTAGTGAGTTCAGTGGTGAAGCACCTGTACCACCGTCGTGACCCGAAACTAAAATCACATCAGCTTTAGCTTTGGCAACACCTGCAGCCACTGTTCCGATTCCAACCTGGCTCACTAGTTTCACATGAACTCTGGCACTTGAGTTAGCTCTCTTTAGATCGAAAATAAGTTGCTTGAGGTCTTCAATTGAGTAGATATCGTGATGAGGTGGTGGCGAAATAAGTCCAACACCAGGAGTTGAATGTCTTATGTTTGCAATCCATGGGTACACCTTGTTTGGAGGTAGTTGTCCACCTTCACCTGGTTTCGCTCCTTGAGCCATCTTGATCTGAATGTCATCAGCGTGAGTTAGATACATGCTTGTAACACCAAAGCGACCTGAGGCTACCTGCTTGATAGCGCTTCGTCTTGCCGGGTCCAGTAGTCGACCAACTTCTTCTCCACCTTCACCGGTGTTTGACTTAGCACCAATCATGTTCATCGCAATAGCTAGTGTTTCATGAGCCTCAGGTGAGATAGAGCCATACGACATTGCCCCAGTTGAGAATCTCTTTACAATTTCTGTGGCTGGTTCTACTTCAGTGATCGGAACAGCAGGTCTAACACCTTCTCTTAGAAGGAATAGACCTCTAAGAGTCATTAGCTGCTCTGCTTGGTCATCAATCAGTTTTGTGTACTGTCTAAAAATGTCGAAGCGCTTTGTCTTAGTTGCGTGTTGCAACTTGAAAATCGTCTCTGGGTTGAAAAGATGCGGTGGACCTTCTCTACGCCATTGATACTCGCCACCAACCTCTAATTGCTCATGTGGTCTGATAGCTCGCTCAACTGGATAAGCACTTGAGTGACGAGTTGTGATCTCTTCAACGATTACATCGATGCCGATACCGCCAAGTTGGCTTGTAGTTCCAGTGAAGTAAGCATCAACAAACTCTTGGCTTAGTCCAATGGCTTCGAAACACTGAGCACCTGAGTAAGAGGAAACCGTTGAGATACCCATTTTCGACATGATCTTGAGAACACCTTTACCAAGACCCTTGATGATGTTCTTGGTTGCCTGCTCAATAGTCACACCCTGAATAGTTCCGTTACGAACCATAAGTTCTACAGATTCGATAGCAAGGTATGGGTTTATAGCAGCAGCTCCGTAACCAATCAAAGCTGCGACGTGGTGAACTTCTCTCACATCACCTGCTTCAACAACAAGACCTACCTTGGTTCTATTTCCTGTTCGAATCAAGTGATGATGAACTGCTGAAGTTAGAAGTAAAGAAGGAATTGGAGCAAGTTCTCTGTTGCTGTCTCTGTCTGAAACAACGACGAATCTACAACCAGCAGCAACAGCTTCATCTAGTTCACTACAGATGTCCTTGAGTCTTTGAACCAAAGCTTCGGCACCTTCGTCGACCCTGAAGAGTCCTTTAACGATGTGTGATTTTCCGATGCCGGAATCCTCAGCAAATTTGATCTTTGAAATTTCATCATTGGTAAGTACTGGGAAATCTAGAACTACCATCTGAGCGTGCTCAGGTGTTGCAGATAGCAAGTTCTGCTCTGGACCAATTCCAACACCTAGTGAGGTGACAATCTCTTCTCGGATGCTGTCTAGCGGAGGGTTGGTTACCTGAGCAAACTGTTGAACAAAGTAGTCGAATAGAAGTCTTGGTCTGTCGCTCAAGGCTGCGATTGGGGTATCGGAACCCATAGCACCTAGAGGCTCCGCTCCAGCTTTAGCAATCGGTGCTACAAGAATTCTTAGGTCTTCTTCTGTGTAACCAAAGGTTCTCTGGCGTCTGCCAACAGAACTCTTTGTGTAAGCAACGTGCTCACGCTCAGGAAGATCTTTAAGGTTTATGCGGTTCTCTTCTAGCCACTTACCCCAAGGTTCAGCTGCAGCAAACTCTGCTTTGATCTCTGAGTCATCAATCAAACGACCAGTTGCAGTGTCAGCTAAGAACATGCGGCCTGGTTGTAACCTACCCTTACGGACGATGCGGCTAGGTTCAATATCAACAACACCAATTTCTGAAGCTAGAACTACAAGCCCATCTTCGGTGACGATGTATCTTCCAGGACGAAGCCCGTTGCGATCCAGAGTTGCTCCAACGAGATTTCCATCAGTGAAGATAACAGCCGCTGGTCCATCCCACGGTTCCATGAGCATTGAGTGATACTCATAAAAGTCTCTAAGCTGAGGATCCATGTCAGTCTGCTTTTCCCAAGCCTCAGGAATCATCATCATCATTGCGTGCGGCAATGAACGGCCTGACTGAACAAGAAGTTCAAGTACCTCGTCAAAAGATGCAGAGTCGCTACCACCAGCAGTAATGATTGGTTTGAGTTGATCTATGTCTTTCAGTGCCGGAGATTCAAGACGAGATTCTCTAGCCTTCATCCAATTTCTGTTTCCCTTTACAGTGTTGATTTCACCGTTATGTGCAATCAATCTGTACGGATGAGCAAGAGGCCATGAAGGAAAAGTGTTTGTTGAGAACCTTGAGTGCACCAAAGCTAACTTGGATTCAAACTTCTCATCACTTAGATCAGGGAAGAATGGTTCTAGCTGGAGAGTAGTCACCATGCCTTTATAAACAATCGTCTTAGCTGAAAGCGATGGGTGATAAACAGAAAGCTCTCGCTCAGATCTCTTCCTTAGGAAATAGAGTTCACGCTCTAAATCTTCTGAACTCAATTTGGCTTCAGCTGAAACAAACACTTGAACAATCTGCGGCATAGCGTCTCTTGCAAGATCACCGAGCACATCAGGTTGGGTAGGAACGCTTCTCATACCAAGAAGCTTCAATCCCCTATCGGTCGCCATCTTGGCAAAGGATGCTTCAAAAGTTCTAGAGTCATCATCGAGACCTAGGAAAACCAATCCAGCACCGTATGAACCCTGTGCTGGTAGTTCAAAATCAACAACAGATCTAAAGAAAGAGTCAGGAATCTGGGTAATTATTCCAGCACCATCACCAGTTCCAGCATCTGAGCCAACTGCACCTCGGTGCTCCAAGTTTCTTAGTGCAGTGAGAGCCGTTTCGATGATGTCGTGGCCGGCAGTTCCTCGCAAGGTTGCCACCATTGCCAAGCCACATGCATCCTTGTCACGGGCAGGGTCGTATAGTCCAGATGCAGCTGGAGCGGTGTTAAACCGCTCAAACGGCGACTGACCAGACATGACGTACTCCATTCAAAAGTGTGATGGGGACGGCAATGGCCCTAGGGGTGGAAAGAGTCTATTTCTTTTCCGTTGACTGGGTCAATCCTACTTCAGTCCCCTGAACATCGCTGTTTTCCTCAACTTTGTCCTCATCTTTAGGTTCTTCAGCGCTTGTTTCTTGGGCTAGCTGCTTATTGAATCGACCTGGCAGATACCCAGTAGTTTCGACCCCTGTGTTTCTCAGTTGAATCATGAACAGGGCCAAACCGACCAAAATACCTGCTAAAGCTGAGATCTGGTTAGTTCTAAGGCCAAAGAAGACATCGCTTGGATCTAGGCGGATGGATTCCACAAAGAAACGACCGAATGAGTACCACATGAGGTAAGCGGCAAACATACGACCCCAACGAAGGTTGAATCTTCTCTCTAGAAGCAGTAGCACCGCTATGCCCAGAAGAGACCAGAGGGACTCATACAAGAAGGTTGGGTGGAATGCTAGACCGTCTGGAAGACCAGCTGGATAGCTTTCGTTGCCGAAAGGAATAAGAATTCCCCATGGTAAGTCAGTGGGTACACCGAACAATTCATTGTTGAAGTAGTTGCCCCAACGACCTAGAGCCTGTGCAGCTAGCAAACCTGGTACTAACGCATCTGCAAAGCTAAGGAATCTAATTCCCGCCGATTCGATCTTTAGAGGTTTGATGTCTACCTGACAAGCAATGTAGGCACCGACTGAACCAAGGATGATAGCTCCATAGATAGCAAGCCCACCTTCCCAAAGCCTAAACATCGCAGTCCAGTCCTTACCTTCACCGAAGTAATCATTTAAATGAGTAGCAACGTGGAAGAGACGGCCACCAATGATTCCCATTGGTACAGCCCAAATAGCAATGTCAATAGCAAGACCTGGCTCCATACCTCTGGCCTTCATGCGACCTGCTGTAAGAACAACAGCGACAATAATTCCAGCGAGGATGAACAAAGCGTAGAAGTGAATAACTAGCGGACCCAATTGAAAAGTTGAGATTGTTGGTGAGGGAATTGCATTTAGGAACGACACTTAGTTACCACCTTTTAGTTGTTTGACTGTTCTCTTTAGCTCTTCTATACCGCCATCGCGGTAAGCCTTGATGAATATGCTTCCAACAATTGCACCATCAGCGTAGGAATTGACCTCGGTTACTTGCTCTGCTGTCGAGATGCCAATACCAACGCAAACAGGAACGTCGGTCTTTGTGCTCTTTACTCCAGAAACAACACCTCGAGCTTTCGCATCAAGATCTTCTCTAGCGCCTGTGATACCCATAGTCGATACTGCGTAGATAAAACCTCTACTTAGTCTTGCTACTTGATCTAGCCGAGCCTGAGAAGAGGAAGGTGTTGCCATGAATACTCGATCCAATTCCAATTCATCTGAATAACGAATCCAGTCCGCAGCCTCATCAGGAATAAGATCCGGAGTAATTAAGCCAGCTCCCCCGGCAGCTTTCAAATCTTTAGCAAATCTTTCAACACCGTATTGCATGATCGGATTCCAGTAACTCATGACAAGAACTGGTGTGGCAACTCTTGAAGTAATCTGCTTCAGTAAATCAAAGAACATACTCAGTTTGAATCCGTTAGTTAAAGCTTGCTCAGTGGCAACTTGAATCACTAATCCGTCCATTACTGGATCACTGTAAGGAACGCCAAGTTCTAAAATGTCGATTCCTGATTCACACATCGCAACACAGGCTTCAACAGAATCAGCGACGGTTGGATAACCAGCTGGGAAGTATCCGATTAAAGCTGGCTTACCCTCTAGTTCAAGGGTATTAAGAAGTTCTTCTGTCTTGCTCATCTGTTTACTCTAAGAATCCAAAGTACTTGCCAACTGTTTCCATATCTTTGTCCCCACGGCCACTCAAGTTCAGGAGAACGGTAGAACCAGGTGCGAGAGTAGAACCATACTTGATTACTCCAGCCAAGGCGTGGGCAGTTTCAATGGCAGGAATAATTCCCTCAGTTTGTGAAAGTGCTTTTAGAGCCTGCATAGCTTCATCATCGCTGATTCCGAAGTACTGAGCTCTGTTTAGATCCTTCAACCAAGAGTGTTCTGGACCAACACCTGGGTAGTCAAGTCCAGCTGAGATTGAATGGCTCTCAATGGTTTGTCCGTCTTCATCTTGAAGCATGTAACTCTTGGCACCGTGAAGTACCCCTACTTTGCCTTTGCTGAGCGTTGCAGCGTGTCTCATGGTGTCCATGCCTTCGCCCGCTGCCTCGAATCCCCAGAGAGCGACTTCTTCATCATCTAGGAATGAGTGAAACAGTCCAATGGCGTTAGATCCGCCACCAACACAAGCTGTCACGACATCAGGTAAGAACCCATAGTCGTCAAGCATTTGTTGACGAGCTTCTCTACCAATTACAGAGTGAAAATCTCTAACGATTGTTGGGAATGGATGAGGGCCGGCGACTGTGCCAAGTAAGTAGTGAGTGTCATCAACATTGGCAACCCAGTCTCTAAGCGCCTCGTTGATTGCATCCTTAAGTGTTCGAGAACCAGTAGTTACTGGAACTACCTCAGCCCCCAACAACTTCATACGAGCAACGTTTAGTGCCTGTCTTTGAGTATCAACTTCACCCATGTACACAACACACTCAAGACCGAAAAGAGCTGCTGCTGTTGCGCTTGCTACTCCATGCTGGCCAGCTCCAGTTTCAGCGATGATTCTCTTTTTGCCCATTCGCTTAGCTAGAAGTGCCTGACCAATAACGTTGTTAATTTTGTGAGAGCCAGTGTGATTTAGATCTTCGCGCTTAAGAAATACGCGAATGTCGCCAGCCAAGGCTGCGAACTTTGGAACCTCGGTAATGATTGATGGACGACCAACGTAAGTTTTGTTAAGTTCATCTAGTTCCAGAGCAAATGTTGGGTCTGCTTTGGCCTTTGCGTAAGTCTCTTCAAGTTGGTCTAGAGCAGCAATGAGTGACTCGGGTACGAAACGACCCCCATACTCACCAAAGTATGGGCCGTTCTGGTCTTGAAGATGGGTTTTCTCAGTCATCCTCTAAAGTCTAATCTTTTTGACAGATGTGAACTCTCCCAGTAGCTGAGCGGCATCACCAGTAACTAATGCCTCACCAACAAGTACCATGTCCGCTCCAGCCTTTGCATAGGCTGAAACATCTTCAGTATTCCGGACCGCTGACTCCGCAACAGCGATGCAATCGCTAGGCAGTGATTGCGCTAGTTCTTCAAACAAATTTCGATCTGTTTCGAATGTAGATAGGTCCCTGGCGTTGATTCCAATCAACTTGGCACCAGAGTCAACTGCTCTAGAAACTTCTTCACTGGAGTGGGTTTCTACAAATGGAGTCATTCCAAAACTCTCAACAAAACTGGCTAACTTCACTAGCTTGTCCTGTTCTAGACCTGCAACGATGAGCAAGACAAGGTCTGCTCCATACGCTCTAGCCTCAAGAACCTGTTGTTCCATTGAAACGAAGTCTTTGCGAAGAACTGGGATAGCAACAGCTGCTCTAACAGCAACTAAGTCCGCTAAGGAACCCTTGAACTTTCTCTCTTCAGTCAGCACGCTAATTGCAGATGCTCCTGCTGATGCATAGGTGGCTGCAAGGGCGGCTGGGTCTGGAATCGGAGCTAGATCTCCCTTGGATGGGCTCGCCCGCTTTATCTCAGCGATTACTTGAATGGTTTGTCCTTTACCAAAAGAACTATGACAATCAATTGGCGTTGCTGCCTTGCTGATTAGAGTCTCGAGTTGGGATAAAGAAACTTGCTCTAGCCGGGCAAGAGCATCTGCTTCTGCTCCAGCGTAGAGATCCTCAAGCATTATTTCTTTGGAGTCGTTTGGTTAACGCCGTAGCCAAGCTTGGCAAGAACCGGTCCCATAGGGATTGAAAGGACAGTAAGTACAGAACCGATAACAACTAGCGTTCCTTCAGGTAGGACTACACCAAGAGTTGCGATGGTAACTCCTACGATTGCTGTGATTACTGCAGACCAAGCTGCTACTGAGTTGCCGTGTCCTGGTTCGTTGTCGTGATTGCTCATAAATACCCTTCCGAATTCAATCTTAACAAGACTTGTCTAGCCTTGCAGCGTTTGACCTACTTATTGCCAAACAAAGCGTTTGCTCGGTCAATAGAAGCGACAACTGCAGACATTTTGGCTATCGTTTCCTGATATTCAGACTCTGGAACTGAGTCCAATACGATTCCGGCTCCAGCTTGAACACGAGCAATTCCATCCCGGATGAAAGCAGTCCTAATTGCAATTGCTAGATCAGCATTACCCTCGAAGTCCAGGTACCCGACAACTCCGCCGAAGATACCCCTGTTTGATGACTCAAGGTCGTCGATGATTTCAAGAGCCCTAGGCTTAGGAGCTCCAGAGAGAGTGCCTGCCGGGAAAGTGGCCTTGAACACATCAATAGGTGTCTCACCACTTGCCAATAGTCCTTCAACGGTTGAAACCAGGTGCATGATGTGGCTAAAACGCTCAATTTTCATGAACTGTGTAACCGAAACCGAAGAAGGTTTACAAACCTTCAACAAGTCGTTGCGAGCAAGATCCACAAGCATCAAGTGCTCAGCTCTCTCTTTATGGTCTGCAAGCAGAGATTCAGCAAAAGCTTCGTCCTGTCCTTGATCTACCCCTCTAGGTCTTGAACCTGCAATGGGATGCATAACAACTTTCTGTCCAGATACCTTCACTAGTGCTTCTGGTGAAGAACCAACAACAGCGTAAACCCCTTTGTTATCTGAGTAGTTCAGAAGATACATATATGGTGATGGGTTTAGTGCTCGTAGTACTCGATAAACGTCTATTGGACGAGCCGTGACTTCGATATCCATTCTTTGAGATAGCACCACCTGGAAAACATCCCCAGCACGAACATGATTTTTTGCAACATCAATTGCAGAAAGAAAATCCTCATGCTCTGTTCTAGAAGTTCTAGATGTCAGTTCAACATCGGATAGAGATGAGAGCACCTGTGGACTAGGCTCCTGGAGTTTTGTGAGCAGACTCTGAATACGAGCTGTTGCTTCTTCATAGGCAAGTTCGAAATTCGTCTTGCTATCGCAATAGATGTTAGAGACCACCAGGATGCTGCTAGTCAAATGATCTAGCACGATGATGTCTTGAACCATCTCTAGGTGAATCTTCGGTCGGTCATAATCCTGTTCTGGAACCGAAGGTAAATTCTCAATGTCTCGAATTACATCCCAAGAAAAGAGGCCGACTAGACCTGAAGTCAAAGGTGGAAGTTCTGGAAGCTCGACAGTTTTCCAAGACAACTGAATTAGCCGAATTGCTTCAAGAGGCGAGGCTGGAAGTTCACCAGAGTCTGGCAACGCTAACTCTCTATTGGCAACTATAAATTCAGAATCTGTCTCAATAAGACTGGTTCTACTGGAAACCCCGATGAAGCTGTACCTAGACCAAACTCCTTGCTCGGCAGACTCAAGTAGAAACGTTCCAGATTTTCCTGCTGAGAGCTTCTCATAAATACCTACTGGTGTGTCAGTACCACCAAAAACCTTTACGAACACTGGAACTACTTGACCAACTTTAGATAGAGCTAGGAAGTCGGACTTAGAAATGTTGTAGGGGCTAGTCATCTCGACCCTCATTGATTTGTAACGAGTTTGAATCAAAGCACGACTCTGTACCAGTGTGGCAACTTGGCCCAGCTGGTTTTGCTTGAATCACTATTGAGTCGCTGTCGCAATCAAGTTCCATAGACACAACCACAAGTAGATTTCCTGAAGTTTCACCCTTCATCCAGATCTCTTGTCTTGATCTAGACCAGAAGTGACAAACTCCTGAACTCTTAGTCAGTTCAAAGGACTCTGCATTCATGTAAGCAAGCATTAGAACTCGACCCGTTGCCTCGTTCTGGACGATAGCGGGTATCAGTGTGTTCTTCTCGAAGTCTGGACTAAACATGTTGCTACATTCTAACTTTCACACCACTGGCACTTAGTTCTTGTTTGACTGACGCTATTGATACTTGACCGCTGTGGAAGATAGAAGCTGCCAACACAGCATTAGCTCCAGCTTGAACTGCAGGCAAGAAATCTGAGGCAACTCCCGCTCCTCCGCTGGCGATTAGAGGAAGTGAGGTCACCTTCCTAACAGCCGCAATGAGTTCATTGTTGAAGCCCGATTTTGTCCCATCAGCGTCGACACTATTGATAAGAATCTCACCGATGCCCTTGTCTTGGTTTGAAGTTATCCAGGAAAGAGCATCAACGCCAGTTCTCTTAGTCCCACCGTAGGTGGTAAGCGAGTAGCCAGAGCGTGCATCGGCGTCCTCAACTATGTCTAGGGATACGACCACAATCTGATCTCCATACTTCTTGGAAATCTCTTCAATGAGTTCAGGATTAGAAATGGCGGCAGTTCCAATACTTACTTTGTCAGCACCTGCATCTAGATAACTAGCCACGTCCTCGATCTGCCTAACTCCACCACCAACGGTGAGCGGTATAAAGATTGATTCTGCAGTTCTGGAGATGACATCGAGCATTGCTTTGCGGCCTTCGAGGCTAGCTGAAACATCGAGGAAGGTAATCTCGTCTGCTCCAGCCTCGTAGTAACTAATTGCCAGCTCGACTGGATCTCCAATGTCTTTCAATCCTTGGAACTGAACGCCTTTAACTACCCTGCCATCTTTAACATCCAAGCAAGGGATGATGCGTACTGAGAGAGCCAAAACTATATTCTTGCTGCGTGAATAGCGCTTACGAGAATAGCTCTAGCGCCTATGTCGTAAAGTTCGTCCATCTTGGAATTAGTCTCACTGCGAAGTACCAATGCTCTAACAGCCAACCAGTTTGGATCTTTAGTTG
>CANLCU010000028.1 GCA_947489135.1 Micrococcales bacterium | reverse complement strand
TCAGGAATAACTAGAGTCTTACCAACTGAATCAAATAGTGAAACAGCAACAGCTAGTTGCTCTGGGGTAACTCTTGCCCCAGCTGAGATACCGGTAACACCCTGTTGAATCAGTGCTGGAGTATTAGGCATTGCTCGAACAACAGCAACACTTTCAGGAAGATGAGCTTCCATGGTTTTGATTTCAACACCAGCAGCAACAGAAATAATCAGAGCGTTCTTAGAGATAACTTCTTTGACTTCATCAAGAACCTGAAGAACATATGCAGGCTTCACAGCAACTAGAACAATGTCAGCACCTTCAACAGCGAGAGCATTTGCGTTTGGTTGGTGATCGGTAGCAAAAGCTGACAAACCATACTTAGTTGCTAGTTCTTCTGAGCTAGCAACCGTCTTAGTTGTTGCACGAATATCAGAACCTTTGGTTCCGCTTTGAATCATGCCGTTAAGGATTGCCGAACCCATAGAGCCGGTACCTAGGAATGCAACTGTTTGTGTCATAGGACTAGTTCAACACAAACTGAGGCTTGTTGGTACTCAGAATTCCATTTACTTCAGCTTCCAAGATGTAGCTTGCTCCATCAGCTGTGACAGCAGGCAATCCATCAGTTACAGCACAGCCCGCATCCCCAGATCTAACTCTGTCCCAACCTCCTGGTGGTGCAGCTACCTCTTTGTTTGGCAGTAGCAGGATAGGTTCTGCGGAAGAGCGTGGGGTATTGCAGTCTTTAGAGTTCCAAACAACATCAGTGCCACTAGTGATTTTGTAGAAAGTTACATCTGAGCCAACGTTGAATTTACATTCAACGCTGCCAATGTTTGTCACTGAGTACCAAATGAAAGGAGTATCTCCTGGGTTGAAAGCTAGTTGGTCTTGTCCTTGTTCGGTACCAACATGAGCTTCGATGCTCAGCTGCTGAGATTGACAGTCAGCACCGGCAACGATTGTTGGAGTTTGGTTCGGGTTAAAGATTGAACCAACCCAACCAAAGAAGGACATTACTCCAGCAATTAGAGCCCAGATGAGACCGATGACGACAGCTAGGAATATTAGGCGTCTAATAAGTAATTCGAGAGGGGAAGGGTATCTTGCAAACATAAGACAAGTTTGCCAGCGAGTTTGCTATAGCAAGCGAAGCATGCGGGTGTTGCCTAGTGTGTTTTCCTTTACCCGAGCTAGATCTAGGAACTCAGCAACACCGTCATCGGCTGACTGAACCATCTGCTCGAAGGTAGCCTGATCAACAGGAACATCGCTAATGATGTCAAAACCGCAGCGAACAAAGAAATCAACCTCAAAGGTAAGGCAGAAGACTCTTCTGATTCCTAAGGTGTATGCACGTTCAACTAATGCCTCAACTATCTCTTTACCAAGACCCATGCCTCTAGCACTCTGGTCAACTACAAGGGATCTGACCTCAGCTAGGTCCCCCCACATAACGTGAAGAGCTCCTGCTGCGAGAATGCGTCCATCTTTGGTTTCAGCAACCACGAACTCCTGGACGCGCTCATAGAGAGATACCAGCTGATGCTGAAGTAAGACCTTGGTATCGACTAGCGGAGCACGCATTGCCTGAATGGCAACGATGTCGCTTGTTCTTGCTGGTCTAAGAATGAAATCTTTGTGGGGCATTGCTAAATGTTAGCAATTTCTCTCACATTTGACGTGAAGATGAATTCTCCGCCAACTAGATCTGCAACAACATCGCTTGCATTCTTGATAACACCCTGCAAGATGCTCTCAGAGATCTGGTCTTCGATTTCACGCTGAACTGCTCGACGTAGCGGTCTAGCACCTAGTGCTGGGTCGTAACCTAACTCAATCAAGCGCTCTTTCGCAGCTGTTGTAAGAGTAAGAGTGATGTCTCTCTCTTCTAGGCGTACGTTTAGCTTCTTGATGAATAGATCAACAATCTCCATCAACTCAGGCTTAGATAGCTGAGGGAAGACGATGACATCATCAACACGGTTCAAGAACTCAGGCTTGAAGTGCTTCTTTAGTTCATCGTTCACCTTGGCAGCCATGCGGTCAAAGTCATTCTTCTGGTCACCTTCAAGGTTGAATCCAAGAGCACCCTTAGAGATGTCCTTGCTTCCCAAGTTGGTGGTCATGATGATGATTGTGTTCTTGAAGTCAACAACACGTCCCTGACCATCGGTTAGACGACCCTCTTCAAGAATCTGAAGTAATGAGTTGAAGATATCTGGGTGAGCCTTTTCGATCTCATCGAATAGAACAACGCTGAATGGCTTGCGACGAACACGCTCAGTTAGCTGACCACCCTCATCGAATCCAACGTAGCCCGGAGGAGCACCGAACAATCTAGAGACTGTGTGCTTCTCTGCGTACTCGCTCATGTCTAGTGAGATCAGTGCGCCTTCATCTTCGAATAGGAATTCAGCAAGTGCCTTAGCAAGCTCTGTCTTACCAACACCGGTAGGACCGGCGAAGATAAATGAACCTGAAGGACGGTTAGGGTCTTTCAAGCCTGCACGCTGACGACGGATTGCCTTAGAGATAGAGTCAACAGCCTTCTTCTGACCAATAACTCTTCTGTGAAGTTCCGCTTCCATGAAGATCAACTTCGCTGATTCTTCTTCGCTTAGCTTGAATACTGGGATACCAGTAGCAGCAGCTAGAACTTCAGCAATAAGGCCTTCATCAACAACACCGTGGGCAGCAACATTTCCTGTACGGAACTGCTTAGTCATCTTTGCTCTTTCAGAGATTAGTTTCTTCTCTGAATCACGGAGTTTGGCAGCACCTTCGAAGTCTTGAGAATCAATTGCCTTCTCTTTATCAACGCGAACGCCAGCAATCTTCTCTTCAAGTTCACGTAGTTCTGGTGGTGAAGAAAGAATAGATAGACGAAGTCTCGCTCCAGCCTCATCGATAAGGTCAATAGCCTTGTCTGGTAGGTAGCGGTCAGATACGTAACGATCTGCAAGCTTTGCTGCAGCAACGATTGCACCATCGGTAATTGAAACCTTGTGGTGTGCTTCGTAACGGTCACGAAGACCCTTCAAGATGTTGATGGTCTGTGGAACGCTTGGCTCGTTAACCTGGATTGATTGGAATCTGCGCTCAAGGGCAGCATCCTTCTCAAAGTACTTTCTGAACTCATCCAAAGTAGTTGCGCCAATAGTTTGTAGTTCACCACGAGCAAGCATTGGCTTCAAGATAGATGCAGCATCAACAGCACCTTCAGCAGCACCTGCTCCAACTAGTGTGTGGATCTCATCGATGAAAGTGATGATGTCTCCACGGCCCTTGATCTCCTTGATGACCTTCTTCAATCTTTCTTCGAAGTCACCGCGGTAACGGGAACCAGCGATAAGTGAACCAAGATCTAGTGTGTAAAGCTGCTTACCCTTTAGAGTTTCTGGAACGTTGCCAGAAACAATTGCCTGGGCAAGACCTTCAACAACAGCAGTCTTACCAACACCTGGTTCACCAATAAGGATTGGGTTGTTCTTAGTTCTTCTTGAAAGAATCTGCATGACTCTTTCAATTTCTTTTTCACGGCCGATAACAGGATCTAGTTTTCCTTCGGCAGCAGCCTGAGTTAGGTTCTTACCAAACTGGTCGAGAACCTGAGAACCCTTTTGTGGAATGGCTTCGCCACCAACGGTAGCTGATTCTTTTCCTTCAAAACCTTGAAGCATTTGCTGAACCTGTGCACGAACCTTGTTGGTGTCAGCACCTAACTTGGTTAGAACTTGAGCTGCAACACCTTCACCTTCTTTGATAAGACCTAATAGAAGGTGTTCTGTTCCAATGTATGAGTGACCTAGTTGAAGAGCTTCACGAAGAGATAGCTCAAGAACTTTCTTAGCTCTTGGAGTGAAAGGAATGTGTCCTGTTGGAGGCTGTTGTCCTTGACCGATGATCTCCTTGACCTGGTCTCTAACTGCCTCTTGAGAAATACCGAGTGCCTCTAACGCCTTAGCGGCTACGCCTTCGCCTTCGTGGATTAAACCGAGCAGGATGTGCTCTGTGCCAATGTAGTTGTGGTTTAGTGACTTGGCTTCTTCTTGAGCCAATACAACTACCCTGCGGGCCTTATCGGTGAACTTCTCGAACATTTACTTCTCCTTCGACACTTTTAGTGCTTACAAAGAAGATAACCCTCTAGAGACCCATTTGTTAGGGCTGTTCGCCAATGGGGGAAATGCCCTATGAAAAGGCTTTGATAGTAGACCCGAGGGCTACAAAGTCATGGCTACAGCAGCAGCGACAACAAGCCCTGATCCAGCTGAAATGAGCAATTGCGTGCGAGATAGATTACAAGGCTTAGTGCTCTTGACTGCCTGATATTTAGCCTTCATTCTGGCCTTCTCAGTCTTGTTTGTTGAGTAGCTTGCGACTGCGGCTTGATAGCCAGGTAAGCGCAGTCCCGAATACAGGATAAAGATTGCAGCTACAGCACCGCCAAAAGAGGCCCATAATACAAAGAACATCGCTAGGTTGAAATTCTCTTCACCCGCGGCTGGCAACACAATGAAACCGAACCCCATGATGCTAATTGTGTACGCAACCATTTTCACTAGAAATGCGCTGTTCACGTACACAGCCATGATTTCTGGATCTTTATTCTTCATTGTCCCCTCCAAGGAATCGAATACTCAAAACTCTACCTACTTCTTAGCGGCTAGTTTAGCTCTCTCTTCAGCCTCAATTTGTGCTCTTACTTTACGCTCTTTTGCGTCTGAGCCAATGATTGATTTGAAGAGGATGTATACGATGACAGCCATGCTGATTGGTGGCAGGGTGGCGAGAAGTGCATCAAGAAATACCTGCATGATTACTTCACCAACGGGAACATGATTGTTTCACGGATACCGAGACCTGTAAGGCTCATAAGTAATCTGTCGATACCCATTCCCATACCTCCAGTTGGTGGCATACCGAATTCAAGAGCCTTTAGGAAATCTTCATCTAGCTTCATAGCTTCTGGATCTCCAGCGGCAGATAACTTAACCTGAGCTACAAATCTTTCACGCTGAATAACAGGGTCTACGAGCTCTGAATAACCGGTTGCTTGCTCATAGCCTCTGATGTATAGATCCCACTTCTCAACAACTCCTGGCTTTGATCTGTGGTTACGAACCAAAGGTGAAGTGTCTACTGGGAAGTCCATAACAAATGTTGGCTTCTGAAGATCGCCTTTCACAAAGTGCTCCCATAGCTCTTCAACATACTTACCGTGCAGAGGGTGATCAATTTCTAGACCCTCTTTATCAGCAAGAGCCTTTAGAACCTTGATGTCTGTCTCAGGAGTGATCTCTACTCCAGCAGCTTCAGACAAAGATTCAAACATGGAGATGCGAGCCCATTCACCTGAAAGGTCATTGACTTCACCATCTTCAAGTTCAACCTGTAGAGTTCCAAACACATCCATTGCTGCATTTTGAATAAGAGCTTGAGTTAGTTCAGCCATGGTGTTGTAGTCACCGTATGCCTCATATGCTTCAAGCATTGCAAACTCAGGTGAGTGTGTGCGGTCAGCACCTTCATTTCTAAAGTTTCTGTTGATCTCATAAACACGATCAATGCCACCAACAACAGCTCTCTTTAGGAATAGCTCTGGAGCAATGCGTAGGAACAGTTCTGTGTCAAAAGCATTTGAGTTTGTCTTGAAAGGTCTTGCTGATGCTCCACCGTGAATGGTCTGAAGCATCGGAGTTTCAACTTCAATAAAGTCATCTTTAGTAAAGGTGTTACGAAGAGACTGCATTACCTTGCTTCTGATCTGAACTACTTCACGAGCACGATCACGAACAATCAAATCTACGTAGCGGTGACGAACACGATACTCTTCACCAAGTTCATTGTGGAGGTTAGGAAGTGGTCGAAGAGTTTTCGCAGCCATTGACCAACTGTCAACAAGAATAGAAAGCTCTCCGCGCTTAGAAGTAATAACTTCACCCGAAACAAACAGGTGATCGCCAAGATCTACTAGTTCCTTGTATTCTTCAAGGCTTGCTTCGCCAACCTTGTCTAGAGAAAGCATTACCTGGATACGAGTTCCAGTTCCTGATTGCAAAGTACCAAAGCAAAGCTTTCCAGTGTTTCTCTGGAACATAACTCGACCAGCAAGAGCTACTTTGTCACCGGTTGCAACATCAATCTCTAGGTCTGGGTACTTAGCCTTGACCTGGTCGATGGTGTGGGTGATAGGAAGGCTCACAGGGTAGGCATCTGTACCTGAGGCAATTAGTCGCTCACGCTTAGCCAAACGAATAGCAATCTGCTCAGGCAGGTCCTGTTCGTCTTCGTTTGGGGTTACTTGCTCGTCGGTCATGCCGGCTCCTGAATATAGAAAGTTATGTTGTCAATAAGGCGGACACCTGAAACAACAACAGCAACAAGTAGTTGGGCTTCGCCATGGAACCCATCGCTTATCGGTGAAAAGGTGCTCTTATCAACTAAGACTAGATAATCAAGTTTAGCCAGCGGTGGGCTATCTAGGGCACTACTAGCCGAAGCAAGAGCCACGGAAGGTAGTTCACCATTGGTTATCTGCTCTTGAACTTGCATCAAGGTAGCAAACAACGCAGGAGCAAAGCTCCTGCCATCAACAGTTAGGAACCTATTCCTGCTGGATCTGGCTAGATAGTCATCTTCTCTTACTGTCTGAGCCTCAATGATCTCAATTGAGTCATTGAATTCCCTATGAACCATTCTTTTGATTAGGAATAACTGCTGAGCATCCTTAGCCCCGAACACAGCAACCTCAGGCTTAATGACCTCAAAGAACCAAGAGATGACATGAAGCATTCCCTCAAAGTGGCCAGGTCTTGAAGCACCTTCAAACACAGAACCTAAAGCTCCTGCTCTTGGCCTCAAAGGAGCAGCCATTCCTTCTGGATAAACCTCTTCAACTGAAGGAACAAAGAGTAGAGCCGGAGGACTAGTCAAAGCAGAAAGTGCCTTGATGTCACTCTCAAGAGTTCTTGGATAGCTATCGAAGTCTTCACCCTTACCAAACTGGGTTGGATTCACAAAGATGCTCATAACAACAAAGGCATCTTGAACTTGATTTGCTTCTTCAACTAGAGATAAGTGACCTTCATGCAAAGCACCCATGGTAGGCACAAACACAACCTTCTTACCCAAAGACTTAGCTTCAGCAATCTCTTGCTGTAGTTGGCTTACGGTTTCAACTAACTTCAATCGTTTTCGCCCTCTAGTAAATCTGCTGGATCAATTTCAACAACAGCACTGCGAAGAGATTCTTCTAAAGCAGAACGCATGATGCCAGAAAGTATTTGTCTTGACTTATCGATATTGGCTTCCTCTAATAGATTCACTGCTTGCCCAACAATCAAAGAAGTAAAGGAAGAAGCAACAGAGATTGCTTCTGCATACTTAGCTCTTGCCTCTGCTGGAACATGAACAGGTTCTCCACCTAATTCAATAGCAAGAGTTTGAACTACAGGAAGAACTGCCTTAGGTGAATCAACTGCAATGTATGCATCCATAAGTCTGGTTCTATCAACAGAACTAATACCTGTGAAACGTATTGCTGGATGAATAGCCATTGGCACAACACCCAAAGTCAAAGCTTCATCAAATACTTCATAACCATAGTCAGGAGAAGTGTGAGCAACTAGTTGCCCTCTTGAGAAAGACTCTGTCTTGACTAGTCCTGAAACTACAGAATCAAGCTCTTCACCCGGAATAGCGAAAATAACTAAATCAACTCCCTGAACAGCATCAATGACAGTAGCTACCTTGATGCCAGGCAGAACAGTACTTACCTGTTCTGCTCTGGCTGGATCTGTTGTTGCAATCGCCATGATGGAATGCCCTGCATCTGAGATGGCCTTAGCCATGGCTAGACCTACTGGTCCTGCACCAATGACAGCAACGTTTAGACGGCTACTCATCTTTACTCTTATCGCTAGGTAGCTTGCAGATTTGTTCAACTACAAAGCCAACGATGAGAAGAAGTACTGCTGCCACTAATGCAGTGATGTTAGGAGTTGTTGCATCGGTCACAACAACAGGAGCAGTGAACTGCTTCACCAATACACCTGCGTGCCAACCAATAAAGATTGCTCCAGTGATGGCTGCTGCTTTAGAGAGCAGCAGAACTCGAACAGCATAGAAAGGATTGACTGGAAGTAATTTGTTTGTTGATGTTGCTAACTTGATTAGATTTCTCTTGTATTTCCAGATAGGAACAGCAAGAGCCAGGAGTATTACCGCAATCAAAGCAGTAGAAATGGAAAGGGAGATTCCAGTTATTGGAATCTCTAAACCATTGTTAACTGCATAGGTGCTGTAACCGAAGGAGATAACTCCGGCAGCAATTGTCCATAAGGCAATCATGATTGGACTGATTGGTTTCAATTGAGTTCCACCTGATCTGCAAATCTTCTAGCTAACTTCTTTATTCTGCCAACACTAGGAAGTGTTGCCTTCTGGTTCATTAGATACCAAGGAACAATAACAAATGCTCTGTTCTTAGCTTCTGGGTGAGGGATTACAAGATCAGGGGAACTAAGAACGACATTGCCATAAGAAATGATGTCGATGTCGATATTTCTATCGCCCCAACGCTCTTTACGCTTTCTACCTAGTTCAAGTTCAATTGCCTGTAGTTCTCTAAGCAACTGCTCCGGTTCCAGTGGAGTTTCTATCTCAGCCACACAATTCAAAAAGCTTGGCTTAGATGAATCAACGCCAGCCAGAGTCAAAGCCTTTGATTCAACAACAGGAGAGATATCCATTAGGTAGATATCAGGAGTAGTTGAGATCAGAGCTAGGGCTTTTACTAGCCATTCGCGCTTATTCCCTAAGTTACTTCCAAGAGCTAGAACAGCTGTTGTCATTAGAGGGGTCTCTTGGCTTTAACAGTGATGCTTACATCCTCAAATTCATAAGGGATAGGTGCTCCTGGCTTATGAACCGTAATCTTTGCCTTTAGGACTTTGCCCCCACCGAAGTTCAATGCGTAATCCAAGAGTCTCTGGGCCAGAGTCTCTAATAGATCTACTGGATTGTTCTTGGTTAGTTCGACCAAGCCCTTAGCCAAATCACCGTAGTGAGCTGTGTGGTTTAGATCATCTGAGAAGGCTGCTTTATCCCCATCAACCCAGATACTGGCGTCTATATAGAAGTCTTGACCGTTTTGTCTCTCAAAGTCAAAGACTCCATGGTGCGCAAAGACTCTAAGGCCGGTAATGGATATTTTGTGACGCATAGGTCAATTCTGCCCTAGGAAGACTTCTTATCTGCTTCACCCTCATGCAAAGCCCCAACAATGCTGATGGCATCGGTAGTGGCTAGGACATTGTGGACTCTGACTCCCCATAGCTTTCTCTGCATAAGTAGGGCTGTGAGGACAGCTGTAGCAACATCTCTTCTCTCATGAGAGACAGAATTAGGTTCTTCCTGATCTAGAGCTCCTGCTATGAATCTCTTTCGAGATGCTCCAACCAGGATTGGTAGCCCTAGCTTCTCTAGTTCATCCAACCTGGCAACTAGTTGCCAGTTCTGTTTCATGTC
The DNA here is from genome assembly GCA_947489135.1 of Micrococcales bacterium. Taxonomy (GTDB): domain Bacteria; phylum Actinomycetota; class Actinomycetes; order Actinomycetales; family Microbacteriaceae; genus Rhodoluna. The sequence continues at coordinate 3,966 of CANLCU010000028.1, read as the reverse complement.
TTTAGCAAAGCCAAGACCTGGATCAATAACAATCTTGTCTAGAGCCACTCCAGCAGCAACTGCCGTGTCAACTCGCTCTTTGAGTTCATTAGCAACTTCAAGAGCAACGTTTTGATAAGAGCTCATGGTGTCCATGACATCAGCATGTCCACGCCAGTGAGAGATAACTAGTGTTGCTTTAGTTTCAGCAGCAACTTTGAACATGTTCTCATCAGCTAGTCCACCTGAAACATCGTTGATGATGGTTGCTCCTAGTAATACTGCAGCTAGAGCTGTTTCTGAATTCATGGTGTCAATAGAAATAGCACAACCTAAATCAGCATCAACGATCTTTCCAATAACTGGAAGCACTCTTTCTTGCTCTTCTTCAACAGAGATACGGATAGCACCTGGTCTTGTTGATTCGCCACCAACATCGATGATGTCTGCTCCAGACATCTGCAATAACTTGGCGTGATCTAATGCTGCTTGTAAAGCAAGGAATTGATTACCGTCGCTAAAGCTATCTGGAGTGGTATTCAATACACCCATGACAAGTGGTCTTACTTTAGGAGCAGTTGGGTTGTATTTCATTTTGCGATTAGCGCCATAACTTCTGCTCTAGTAGCAGCTTCGCTATATTCACCACGTGTAGCCATGGTCACTGTGTTAGCTTCTGGTTGTCTTGCTCCACGAGATGCAACACAGTGATGTCTTGCTTCAATAACAACTACTACTCCTCTAGTTCCTAAGCCTTGTTCTAAAGCATCAGCAATCTGAGCAGTTAGGTTTTCTTGGAGTTGTGGTCTAGCGGAAAGAATTTCAACTAACTTAGGTAATCTTCCTAAACCAATAACTCGATCACTAGGAAGGTAAGCGATGTGAGCTACCCCTGTGAAAGGTAATAGGTGATGTTCACAAATACTTACTAGTTCAATGTCCTTGAGAATTACAACATCGTTGTGTTCAGCAGGAAATGTTTCATTCAGTGCTTCTAGCGGATCAACACCAACACCTGCGAAGAAACCTTTGTAAGCATCAGCAAACTTTTGTGGAGTAGCTTTTAGCTCTTCACGGTTAGGGTCCTCGCCGATAGCAGAAATAAGCTCAACTACTGCCTTTCTAATGCGTTCGGCGTCCATCATAACTAAGCCTTTTTAGCTCTAGTTGTTTTCTTTGCAACAGGCTTCTTAGCTGCTTCTTTCTTGGTTGCTGCATTCTTAGAAGCAGTTGAACCCTTCTTAGGAATAGCAATAGGGCCAGCCTTAGGCTTTGGTCTGGTCTTCTTTGAAAGCCACTGTTGACGCTTAGGAAGCTTCTTCACTGGCTTGAAGATAACTGCAATGTCTTCAGCGTTTAGAGTTTCTCTCTCCATCAGCTCTTTAGCCATTGAATCTAGAACCTTGCGGTTTAGGTTGATTGCTTTATAGGCCTCATCGTGAGCTGCATCAAGGATTGCTCTGATCTCTTTATCAATGTTCTGAGCAGTGACATCGCTGTATTCCTTGGTGCTAGCCATGTCTCTACCAATGAATACTTCACCTGCTGTGCCATAGGCAACAGCACCAACCAGGCTAGACATGCCGTACTGCATGACCATGGCCTTAGCAATAGAAGTTGCCTTCTCGAAGTCATTAGATGCTCCAGTAGTTGGATCTCCGAAGACTACTTCTTCAGCAACACGACCACCCATTGCATAAGCAATCTGGTCTAGTAGTTGGTTACGAGTAACTGAATAACGATCTTCTAATGGAAGCACCATGGTGTAACCAAGTGCTCTACCTCTAGGAAGGATAGTTACCTTAGAAACAGGATCACTGTGATTTAGAGAAGCAGCAACAAGAGCGTGGCCTGCTTCGTGATAAGCGGTATTCAATCTCTCAGTGTCCTGCATCAAACGAGTCTTCTTTGCCGGTCCTCCGATAACACGATCGATTGACTCGTCCAAAGTTGAGTTAGTGATTTGCTTCTCGCCCAAACGAGCAGTTAGCAAAGCAGCTTCATTCAAAACGTTAGCTAGATCAGCGCCAGTGAAGCCAGGAGTTCTTCTAGCAACAGTTGCTAGATCAACATCTGCTGCAACTGGCTTGCCTTTTGCGTGAACTTGAAGAATCTGTTCACGACCAATTAGGTCAGGAGCTGAAACACCAATCTGACGATCAAAGCGACCAGGACGAAGAAGTGCTGGGTCTAGAACATCAGGACGGTTAGTTGCTGCAATAAGAATTACGTTGGTCTTTGAATCAAAACCATCCATCTCAACTAGCAACTGGTTAAGTGTTTGCTCACGCTCATCGTTACCGCCACCAACACCAGCTCCACGCTGACGTCCAACAGCATCAATTTCATCCACGAAGATAATCGCAGGAGATGCAGCCTTAGCTTGCTCAAATAGATCACGAACACGAGATGCACCGACACCAACAAACATTTCAACAAAGTCAGAACCTGAGATTGTGAAGAAAGGAACTCCAGCTTCACCAGCTACTGCCTTTGCAAGCAGAGTCTTACCTGTTCCTGGAGGACCATAGAGCAAAACACCTCTAGGAATCTTTGCTCCAACTGCTTGGAACTTCTGTGGTTCTTTTAGGAAGTCTTTGATTTCCTGTAGTTCTTCAATCGCTTCATCAACACCAGCAACATCTGCAAACGTAACTTTAGGCATGTCCTTGTTGTAGAGCTTTGCTCTTGACTTACCAAACTGCATAACCTTGCTGTTGCCACCTTGAGCATTGGACATCAAGAACCAGAAAAGTCCGAAAATCAAAATGAAAGGCAAGATAGAGAACAACAGGGATAGGTACCAAGGAGTGCTTGTCACCTGATCGTTGAAGCCACCTGTAATAGCCGCTTCAGAAATAACAGTTGCAACCTGTGTGCCACGAGGAGTGACATAGAAGAACTGAACCTTGTCGCCATACTTTGAATCAGCGGTGTTCAAGACAACGTCTACACGTTGTTCATTCTCGATAACTAGAACAGACTTCGCTGCTCCGTTTTCAATGAACTGAAGACCGACGGAGGTGTCCACCTTGGTGAAGCCTGATGTGTTTACTGAGTTCAACCCAATAGTTAGAACAGCAAAGGCAACCAAAATCCAGATAAATGGACCTCTAAAAAGTTTGCGTGATTTCATAAAAGAGGCTCTAGCCCCTACCTTCCTAATACAACAAGACCAAGTAATAGGCTACAAGCCCAACTGGCTAGGTCAAACCCCGAATGGGGCTTGTTCGCAGAGAGATTAAAGGAGATTTAGCTGTAAACAGCTGGGGCTAGGACCCCTACATCCTTGAGGGTGCGGTAGTGCTCGGCATAATCAAGGCCATAACCAACAACAAACTCGTTAGGGATATCAAAACCTACCCAGGCAACGTTAACCTCAACCTTGGCTGCATCTGGCTTACGAAGAAGAGCTACAACTTCTACAGAGGCTGCTCCTCTAGCTGTTAGGTTGCTCATGAGCCATGACAAAGTCAGACCAGAGTCAACGATGTCTTCAACAATAAGTACGTGTCTGCCTAGAACATCAGCATCTAGATCTTTAAGGATTCTCACAACACCAGAAGACTGGGTTCCTGAACCATAAGAAGAAACAGCCATCCAGTCCATGTTCACTGGAATTTGAATTGCCCTTGAGAGATCAGCCATGAACATGACTGCACCTTTTAGAACTCCAACAAGTAGAAGGTCTTTACCTTCATACTTCTTTTCTATTTCGCGAGCTAGCTCTTCAATACGGTTAGCAATCTGTTCTTCGGTAACTAAGACCTTAGTGATGTCCTTCTGGACCTTATCGAGGTTCACCTAGCATGCTCCTGGCTTCATAGTTTTAGCGCTTTTGAGAATAATCTCTTGGCCCTTTCGCTCTACTCTAACGGAGGGAAGGGTCAAAGGTTTTTGACCATGCCAATTATTTACTAAGTCCATGACCGCATCAATCTGAACCTTGGCAGGTTCTGCTCCCATAAGGGAAAGGGACTTATGAAT
>CANLCU010000027.1 GCA_947489135.1 Micrococcales bacterium | reverse complement strand
CACGCGATTCGTTTGCTTGAAGAATCAGAGCTTGCTGCTGAAGTACTTGGCGAGCAGGTGTTCAGCTATGTTCTTGCAAACAAGCGCAAGGAGTGGAGCGATTACCGCTCACAGGTAACTCCGTTTGAATTGAAGACCAACCTCGAAGTTCTCTAATGTCCACAGCAAGATCTAGTGGATCTCTAGCTTCACTTGCCAGGTATGGTTTTACCGATCTTGATGGCACCATAGCCAAGCTAGATGAACTTGTATCTCTAGTTGGCGATAGCGGTAGATCAGCACTCGCTTCGCTAAGTAAGTCAGCGAACCCTGATCAAGCATTAGATTACCTAATCAGGATTTCACGAGAGAGTAAGTCGGCTGTAAAGAAGCTGCTTTCAAAAGAAGAATCGGCTCTCAGGTTTTGTAGATTAATAGGTGCTTCATCTGCTTTAGCTGAATTCGTTGCACTAAATCCAGAAGTTCTAAAAGAGTTTGAGAAAGAACACAAACTCTTAGACCGTGAAGGGTATGTTCAACTCTTTAGTAAAGCTCTATCAGACGGAACTATTCCAAGTGCCATGCAAGTTACTCTTCTTCGCAAGGTGTATCGAACAGAGTTGACAAAGATTGCCATCTTTGATTTATCTGCTGCTAGTCCAATGAGCGTGCAGCCTAGAGTGTCTCTGGCTTTAGCGGACATTGCTACCGCTGCCCTTGAAGCCGGTTTAATCATTGCTAGAAGAGAACTCTTCTTCACATCTGAGTTTGGTTTATTCACCCAAGACGAAGTTATGTCTGCCCGTCTTGCAGTTATTGGAATGGGTAAAGGTGGGGCAGGGGAGCTGAATTACATCAGCGATGTCGATGTAATCTTCGTAGCTGAATCAGCAGATCCAGCTCTTGAGAACACAAGAATGCTTGAGATTGCAACTAAGTTAGCAACTCGCATGATGAGAGCGATGGATTCAACCAATCAAGAGCCTGCGCTATGGCAGGTGGATGCCAACCTAAGACCCGAAGGTAAAGCAGGAGCACTGGTTAGAACCCTAGATTCTCACGCATCCTACTACTCACGCTGGGCAGAGAACTGGGAGTTCCAAGCCCTTCTAAAAGCCAGACCTATGGCTGGGGATAAAGAACTGGGCAAGGCCTATTTTGAAGCAATGAACCCTTTAGTTTGGGAATCAACGCAGCGTGAAAACTTTGTTGAATCAGTTCAGAAGATGCGCGAGCGAGTCAGCGGAAACATTCCATCTGATGAAATTGATCGTCAAATCAAACTAGGTCCTGGTGGACTTAGAGACATTGAGTTCACTGTTCAACTACTGCAACTAGTTCATGGTCGGACTGATGGATCTGTTAGAGCGGCAGATACTCTAACTGCGATAGATGAACTTTCTAATGGTGGCTACATCGGTAGAACTGAAGCTGCCGAGTTCTCAGCACACTACAAGTTCCTAAGAGTTCTCGAGCACAGAATTCAAATGTCAAAGATGAGAAGAACTCATCTAATGCCAGTAGAAGAGGATGCTCAAAGAGTTATTGCTAGATCAATCAATATAGATTGGACAGCTGAAGAACTTCTTGAGACCTGGTCAGAGGCAAAGCTTCAAGTCAGAGCATTACATCAGAGAATCTTCTACCGTCCACTACTCGCTGCTGTTTCTAAGGCTGGAGGAGGACTTGAACTTTCAAACGAGCAAGCATCTGACAGATTGCTCGCGATTGGTTATCTAAATCCTGCTGGGGCTCTGCAACACATCACTGCATTGACTTCAGGTTTATCTAGACGTGCCCAGATTCAGAAACAACTTTTACCTGTTCTTCTTCAATGGTTCTCTGAAGGCACTGATCCTGATTCTGCTTTGCTTGCGTTTAGAAGACTAAGTGAGAATCTAGGTGAATCTCACTGGTACTTAAGAATGCTTAGAGATAGTTCTGGAGCGGCTGAGAGACTAAGTATTGCTCTTTCTAATAGTCGATTAGCTACAGCTCTGTTAGAACTAATCCCTGAAGGTGCTGCATGGTTTGAAGACCTAGATCAACTAATTCCAGCAACTTTAGATGAACTAACTGAACAGTCTGAATCGCTTGCCTCAAGGCGCGAGAATCTAGATGATTTTGCCAAGGCTGTTAGACACATTAGACGAAGAGAAACTCTTCGCCTTGCTCTAGGTTCAGTTGTTGGAGAACTCAACATCGGGGGAGTCTCTCAAGGTTTATCTGATTTGACCGAGTGGTATCTGACCACTTTGGCTAAAGCAATTCAATCTTCATTAGCTAAAGATCTTGGCCAGGATGTTGATTTCGGAATTGTTGCCATGGGTAGATTCGGTGGTCAAGAACTAGGTTTTGGTAGCGATGCAGATGTCATGTTTGTTTATCGAAACGACGAATCAGGCCAGTCAGAGCTATCTCAAAAGCTAGCGGAGAAGGTAATTTCTGAACTTCACAGGTTAGGTAAAGACCCACAGCTTGAATTTGAAATAGACATGGACCTAAGACCTGAAGGTAAGAATGGAACGGTTGCGAGATCTGTTGATTCATACCTCGCTTATTACAGCCGCTGGGGTGACATCTGGGAGAACCAGGCACTACTTCGTGCTCGAATGATTTATGGCAGCCAAGAACTAGTAGCTGAGTTCAATGAAGTTATAGATCAATACCGTTATCCAACAGAACTCAGCAGTAAATCAATCATCGAGATTAGACGCATCAAGGCTCGTATAGAGACTGAGCGTCTGCCTCAAGGAGCAGACCCTAAACGCCATCTGAAGCTAGGTAGAGGATCGCTAAGCGACATTGAATGGCTTGTTCAACTTCTGCAACTAAAACACGGCAATGAGTTCCCAGGCATTAGAACCCCAAAGACATTAGATGCTCTAATTGCTTTGGTTGAGTCTGGCTTGATGGAAGAACATGATGCTCGAGTACTAGCTGAAGCATGGACTCTGACCAGCCGAGTTAGATCTTCTGGAGTTCTTTGGTCAAACAAGGTTTCCGATGTGCTGTCCCTTGATCGTAGACAGCTTGAAGGCATGGCAAGGATTCTTGAATACCCTAGAGGCTCAGCAAGTGCGCTGGAAGAGGATTACCTTGCCCACACCAGACGTTCACGACAAGTCTTTGAAAGATTGTTCTACAACTAGACAAATGAAAAAGCGGGCCACCTAGAAAGTTGACCCGCTTCTTTATTAGAAACTAAACGCCGTAGTAAAGCTCGAACTCGAACGGGTGTGGTCTCTGAGCAAACTGCTTGATTTCCTTCTCACGCTTGTAGTCAATCCAAGTCTCAATTAGGTCCTTGGTGAATACATCTCCTGCTAGCAGGTATTCGTGGTCAGCTTCTAGAGCCTTTAGAACTTCTTCTAGAGAGCCTGGAACCTGCGGAATGTTCTTTGCTTCCTCTGGTGGCAACTCGTAAAGGTCCTTGTCCACTGGAGCGTGAGGCTCAATGCGGTTCTTGATTCCATCAAGACCAGCCATCAACATCGCTGCAAAGGCTAGGTAAGCGTTACCTGATGCATCTGGTGCACGGAACTCAATACGCTTTGCCTTCGGGTTTGTTCCAGTCATTGGAATACGAATAGCAGCTGATCGGTTACCTGCTGAGTAAACAAGGTTTACCGGAGCTTCGAAACCAGGAACTAGACGACGGTAGCTGTTTACAGTTGGGTTGGTGAACGCAAGCAAGCTTGGAGCGTGCTTGAGTAGACCACCGATGTACCAGCGAGCCATGTCTGAAAGACCGCCGTAACCGTTCTCGTCATAGAACAATGGTTTGCCATCTTTCCATAGTGACTGGTGAACGTGCATACCTGAACCGTTGTCTCCGAAAAGAGGCTTAGGCATGAAGGTAGCAGTCTTGTTGTAGTTGTATGAAGTGTTCTTCACGATGTACTTGAACTTCAAAACATCATCAGCTGACTGAACAAGAGTGCTGAATCTGTAGTTAATTTCACATTGACCAGCAGTACCAACTTCGTGGTGGCTACGCTCAACAACTAGTCCAGCCTTCTCAAGGTTTAGAACGATCTCGTCGCGAATGTCTGCTAGGTGGTCAACTGGTGAAACAGGGAAGTAGCCACCCTTGTAAGGTGTCTTGTTTCCTAGGTTACGACCGCCATCTGATTCAACTTCACGTGAAGAGTTCCATGCACCTTCGATTGAATCTACGAAGTGGTAAGCAGTGTTTGACTTGGTCTCGTAGCGAACCTCATCGAAGATGAAGAATTCTGCTTCAGGAGCGAAGTACGCAGTGTCAGCGATACCAGTTGAAGCAAGGTAAGCCTCAGCTTTCTTTGCAACCTGACGTGGGTCACGGTGGTAGATCTCACCATTACGTGGGTTGTAGATATCGAAGTTGATGATCAGGGTCTTTTCAACGCGGAAGTTGTCAAGGTATGCAGTTGAAACATCTGGGATTAGCTGCATGTCTGATTCGTGAATTGATGCAAATCCTCTAATTGAAGATCCATCGAAAAGTTGACCGTTTACGAAGAAGTCTTCGTCAATCTGGCTCACTGGAAGGTTGAAGTGTTGCTGGACACCAGGTAGATCAGTGAAGCGTACGTCTAGGAACTTGACGTCTTCATCTTTGATGTACTTGATGACCTCGGATGCTGATTTAAACATAGGGTTAGCCCTTCAAAGGTTTGTGGATTCGAACGTTCCGTTACGCTCAACATAACTTTATAGGGCTAGCGGGGCAGATTTCGCCAATCAATGTTTCGGGATTGTAAAACCTTGAAAACCTACTGGATTCGGCGAGAAGCCCTCATCTTTGTAGGGTCAATACCTTTAGGGATTGGTAGGCCTGAGCGGCTGTCAATTGAAGCCAAACGGTTCTGAACAGCTTTGATTTCAGCACGATTTAGGCTTCTTTTCAGCTTTGAAACCTTCTTATGAAGATCAGCCAGAGGGACACCTTCACCATCCTGAGAGGTGAAGAAAGTGTGCACAGTAACACCAGATGCCAGTCTCTGAACCTTACGTCTTTCATCTTCTAGGAGTGCTCTAGCACTGGTTTTAGAGCCTTCAGCCATTAGAACAACGCCAGCTGGGCCAACAATGCGGAAAACCATGTCCTTGGTGCGAGCGTTTATTGCTACCGGCTGGTTACTGCCCTTCCAACGTCTGCGGGTAAGGGTTCCAACGGTGATCGACACTCGACCTGGCTCATCCTCGTACTTCTTGAAGATGGCGGTGTTAGCTCTTCTAGTCATAGTTAGAAGAAGAGTTAGGTAGGCGGTCACGATAGCTAGAACTACCCAAATGACCATGCCCAGGAAGTTCAGACCTGAAACTAAAGCTCCAACAACGACTAGAACAACAAAGGCAATAGAGGCAAAGAGTATGCCAACTGGCATCGCCTTAGGGTCAACTTCCTTTAGGAATTTAGCCTGCTGGCGGAATTGAGCGAACATTCCGTTGCCCTTAGGTTGCTTTGGTTTCTTAACTTTTTCTTTTTTCGCCATTGTTCTGCCTTTTCGTCTTTTTTACTTTACCGCTTGGCTGAAGCCATCTTTGGCAGCAGCTTCGGCTAAGTGTTGCAAGTGTTCTGGAATTATGTCGCCACGTTTGATCATGGACTGAGCCCATAGGCGTCCTGCTCGGTAGCTACTTCTAACAAGAGGCCCGCTAAGGACACCTAGGAATCCCATGCCTTCAGCAATTTCTTTGAGTTCAACAAACTCTTGAGGCTTTACCCAACGAGACACTGGATGGTGCCTAACAGTTGGTCTTAGGTACTGGGTAATTGTGATGATGTCTGTGCCAGCGTCGTAAAGATCTTGTAGAGCTTGGATAACTTCAGAAATCTCTTCACCCATACCAAGAATTAAGTTGCTCTTAGTAACCATGCCAGCATTTCTACCCTGAGTGATTACATCCAGTGATCTCTCATAGGTGAAGGCAGGTCTAATCTGCTTGAAAATTCTTGGCACGGTTTCTACGTTGTGTGCAAATACCTCAGGCTTTGCATCAAAAATCTTTTGCAGAAGTTCGGGTTTACCTGAGAAGTCAGGAATCAAAATCTCAACACCTGTACCAGGGGACTGCTTGTGAATCTGACGAATAGTTTCTGCGTAGAGCCATGAACCTTCATCAGGAAGATCATCTCTAGCAACACCGGTAACAGTTGCGTATCTAAGCTGCATCTTCGTGACTGATTGACCAACTCTTCTTGGTTCATCTGGGTCTAGGTTTGCAGGTTTTCCTGTATCAATCTGACAGAAGTCACAGCGTCTGGTGCATTGAGCTCCACCAATAAGAAATGTTGCTTCACGGTCTTCCCAACATTCGAAGATGTTTGGACAACCTGCTTCTTGGCAGACAGTGTGAAGGCCTTCGGTTTTAACAAGAGTGTGAAGAGCTTGGTACTCAGGACCCATCTTTGCTTTCGTCTTGATCCATTCAGGTTTTCTCTCAATGGGTACTTCAGCGTTTCGGGCTTCAACCCTAAGCATCCTCTTAGGTGCTACTGGTTCTTCACTCAATTTGAAACCTTCTCTATTTCAACTAGACGTCTCTGAATAATTTCAGCTGCCATGGCTGGAGTGACATCACGGTTAAGCAACTTGCTTATCGTACTTGTTTCAGCATCTTTGATACCGCAGGCGATGATGGTTTCGTAAGCATCCAGAGAGTTATTACAGTTCAAGGCAAAGCCGTGCATGGTTACTTTCTCAGCAACCCGAATACCGATAGCGGCAATCTTCACGTGAGTATCGCCAACAGGAGCCCAAACACCAGATCTGCCTTCTACTCTTTCGGTATAGAGACCAAGCTCTGAAATGCTGTCAATAAGGACCTGCTCAAGCCATCGAACGTAGCCAACTACATCAATAGGTTCTGGCAATCTCATGATTGGGTAGCCAACTAGCTGACCAGGTCCGTGCCAAGTGATCTTGCCACCACGATCAACATCGATAACTGGTGTGCCATCCAAAGGACGCTCTTCATCTTCAGTTCTCTTACCAGCCGTGTAAACACCATCGTGCTCTAGAAGCAGTACGGTGTTGGGTCTTTCTCCACTAACAACCTGTGCGTGAACTTCTCTTTGGATGTTCCATGCACTTTGATAATCGACAAAATTAGGCGCTAGACCTAGAACTTCGAAGATTGGCATGACTCAATTCTAAATCCCATCCACAGGACCCAAATACCTCTAGATACCCACAACTACCAGCCCACAAGAGTCAGGAAACAGTTATTTCGATGAAGATTGGACATGCTCTTCTCCTCACAGCCAGCCCTTAGACACTTCGCAGTGTTGAGGCTTGAAAAAAGACGCAGATACGGAACATTCTGGCTAGTCAAGGACCGACGAGGTTTAGGGGAGAACCAGTATCTTCTGGTTCCTAGCAGATCAAGAGCATGGCCATTGTTACTCAGTTCACTTAGTGATCTAAATGCAAGTCCAGTTCGTCTTCGTAACGGCAAGGTTGCATTGTTAGTCAGCAATAACGACCTTGAACTAATCCATAAGTCGATTCAGAGAACAAAGAAAACTAGAGTTCAGAAACTCAATGCCATTTCTGGATTTGAATCAGTCGCTTCAGGTAGAGGAAAGAAGCCGCTGGTTGCAATTCTTGCTTTTGCAGCACTAGCAGTATTTGTGTCTGTTGTTCCAAAGCCAGTTGTTGCAGATGTTCAAGTCCCTGAGATTAGTAAGAAGCCAAAGCCAGTGGTCAAGTGTGGATTACCGATTCAAATAGATGACGAAATAGTAGGCGTAATTGCAAAGTCGAAGTCAATCAAAGTAAGTGGTTTTGAATACAAGATAGCTAATACGCAAAAGCTAGGTGGATTGCTTCAACTCAAACTGAAACGAAAGTGTGATCAGAAATACTTCAGGGTAGATGCTTGGTCACAAAGCAACCAAGTAACTGTTTCAAAGGTTTATTAGAAACCGAAGTTAGCCTGGAAGTTAGCGTCCTCTAGTCTTGCCTTCACATCAACCAAGAATCTGCTTGCATCTGCACCATCAATGATTCTGTGGTCGTAAGAAAGAGCTAGGTAAACCATGCTTCTGATAGCGATGCTGTCTTGACCATTCTCATCTGTAACAACTACTGGCCTCTTGGCAACAACACCTGTTCCAAGAATTGCTGACTGAGGTAGGAACACAACAGGAGTGTCGAATAGAGCACCTCTTGAACCAGTGTTGGTCAAAGTGAATGTTCCACCTGAAAGCTCATCTGGCTTCAACTTGTTGTCTCTCGTTCTTGCAGCCATGTCAGCAATCTGCTGAGCGATAGCACCAAGGCTTAGAGATGCTGCATCACGGATAACTGGAGTTAGCAATCCACGCTCAGTGTCAACAGCAAAGCTAATGTTCTCTGTCGCGTGGTAAACAATGTTTTCACCATCGATAGCAGCATTGATCTTAGGGTGTGTGCGTAGAGCTTCAGCTGCCGCTAGGAAGAAGAAAGGCATGAAGTTCAACTTCACTCCAGTCTTGGCTGTGAATTCTGCCTGAACCTTTGAACGAAGCTGAGCAATCTTAGTGACGTCAACTTCAACAACTGTTGTTAGCTGAGCACTTGAAACCATAGATGCAACTGCACGCTCGCCAAGCACCTTACGAAGTCTTGACATTGGTTCAACAGTTCCACGAAGAGCAGAAGGTGCTGCTGTGAAAGCAGGGGTTGCTGCAGGAGCAGATGATGCACCACTTGCTGCAGTTAGAACATCTTCACGACGAATTCTTCCGCCAACACCAGTACCTGAAACAGCAGACAGGTTAACACCTGACTCAGCTGCAAGCTTTCTTACCAATGGCGTTACATAGCTTGGGTCGGTGTTTGTTGTTGCAGGAGCAACTGGAGCTGCTGCAGGGGTAGAAACCTGTGGAGTGAATACTGGCATTGAAACAGCAGGTGCAACTGGAGCCTGGACAACAGGAGCAGCAACTACCGGAGGAGCTACTACTGGTGCAGCAACTACTGGAGCAACTACTGGAGCTTCAACGACTGGAGGAGCGACAGGCGCTGCTGCAGGTGCTTCGACTACTGGTGGGGCAGAAGCTGCTGGAGCACTTGAGGCAACTCCATCGCCAATGATTGCAAGAACAGCACCAACAAGGGCTACTTCATCTTCTTGAACAAGGATCTGCTGAAGCACACCAGCTACTGGCGAAGGAATCTCGGTGTCAACCTTGTCGGTCGATACTTCAACTAAGGCTTCATCGATAGCAACAGTGTCGCCGACCTTCTTCAACCATCTAGTGATGGTTCCTTCGGTGACGCTTTCACCTAGTGCTGGAAGTTTAACTTCGCTCATTCTTTACTCCTTGTGGGCAATCTCTAGTTTAGGCGTGTGCGTGAAGTGGTTTACCAGCAAGTGCCATGTGGGCCTCACCGATAGCTTCGTTCATAGTTGGGTGGGCGTGAACAAGGCTTGCAACCTCTTCAGGGAATGCTTCCCAGTTGACGATTAGCTGTGCTTCACCGATCTGTTCACCAACGCGTGAACCAATCATGTGGATACCAATGATTGGACCGTTGTTGCGTCTAATAAGTTTTACGAAACCAGCAGTTCCAAGAATCTGGCTCTTACCGTTACCACCTAGGTTGTATTCGTAGACAGAGATGTTGTCCTGACCGTAAGTCTCTGCAGCCTTGGCTTCAGTTAGACCAACAGATGCAATCTCTGGTTCGCTGTATGTGACCTTTGGGATACCTAGTTCATCGATAGGAGCTGGACGTAGACCTGCAATTTCTTCAGCGATGAAGATACCCTGCTGGAATCCTCTGTGGGCTAACTGCAAACCAGGAACGATATCACCGGCTGCGTAAACTCCAGGAACTGAAGTCTCTAGTCTTTCGTTGGTTAGAACATAACCGCGATCCATCTTCACGCCGTTTTCTTCGTAACCAAATCCAGCTGTGTTTGGTCCACGACCAACAGCAACAAGCATTAGCTCGCCATCGAATGTTTCACCGTTCTCAAGAGTTGCAACAACACCGGTAGCACTCTGCTGAACTCCTTGGAAACGAACACCAGTCTTGAAGTTGATTCCACGCTTGCGGAATGCTCTCTCCATTGCCTTGCATACAGATGCATCTTCATTAGGAACAAGGGTAGGTAGACCTTCAATGATGGTTACATCTGTTCCGAATGATCTCCAGATAGATGCGAACTCAACACCAATAACTCCACCACCCAAAACAATTACCTTGCTTGGAACAAAGTCAAGCTGTAAAGCGTGCTCAGAAGTAATTACTCTTCCACCAATTTCAAGACCTGGAAGAGTCTTGCTGTATGAACCAGTTGCAAGAACAATGTTTTTACCTGTGTAGGTATCTCCGTTTACAGAAATAGTTTTTGGAGCAACAAGGCTTCCTTCGCCGGAAACCACTGTGATTTCTTTTGCAGAAACCAAACCGGTTAGACCCTTGAACAAACGATCCACAATTCCATCGCGGTACTTGTTCACCTGAGGCATGTCTACACCCTGGAAGGTTGCCTGAATACCAACGACCCCGGCATCACGAGTTACATCAGCAACTTCAGCTGAGTGAAGAAGAGCTTTGGTTGGAATACAACCACGGTGAAGACAAGTTCCACCCAGCTTGTCTCTTTCGATTAGAGCAACTGATAAACCTAGTTGGGAACTTCGTAGTGCGGCTGCGTAGCCACCACTTCCGCCACCAAGGATTACGACGTCGAAATTATGCTCGGCCAATTTTGCTCCTCAAAGAGATTATTTACTGAAGGGTTCGTTATAAAGATTACTAGAAGACTATTTCTTCTGTTTAGTTGCTAACTGCTCGGCTACGGTGACCAGGGTTCTGACCATAGAGCCGGTAGCTCCCTTGACTGCATAACCGTAAGGAGCAAGGTCATTATTAGCCGCTGTAGCAAAGTCTAGGTGTGCCCAGTTAAGGCGTTCCTGCCCTTTTGGAGAAGCTAAGCCAACGAATTCTCTCAGAAACAAGCCACCAACTAGCATGCTTCCGGCAGGATTACCCAATCGACTGTTAACCATGTCAGCAATGTCTGACTTCAAAAGATCAAAAAGCTCTTCGGCTAGAGGCATGTGCCAAACGAGTTCACCCGCGACACTTGCCGCTTTCTCAATAGCAACTACAGCCTTATCTTCACCCATCAGGCCGGTATAACGGTTTCCTAGCGCAACTCTTGCCCCGCCGGTCAAGGTTGCTAGGTCAATCATTAGATCTGGCTTTAATTCTGAGGCCAAAACGAGCCCATCAGCCATGACTAAGCGGCCCTCGGCGTCGGTGTTTGTGACTTCTACAGTCTTGCCATTGCGGAAGGTAATGACATCGGTAGGGCGAGTAGCCGAACCCGACGGCATGTTCTCCGCGATACACAAGAATGCGGTTACCTTAATTGGTAAACCAAGCTTTGCAATAGCAAAAGTTGCCTGAGCAATTGTTGCTGCACCTGCCATGTCGTACTTCATGCCAAGTATGCCTAGAGGTGGCTTGAGTGAAATGCCTCCGGTGTCAAAAGTGATTCCCTTTCCGACAAGAGCTAGATGAGCCTTTGCTTTTGAAGGGGAGTAGGTGATCTTCACTAGACGAGGTCCACGAACTGAACCCTGACCAACTGAAAGAATTCCTGTGCACTTTTCTTTAGCAAGTTTCTTTTCATCCCAGATCTCAACTGTTACACCAGGAATCTTTGACTGAGACTTAACAATCTCTGCCATCTTTGCTGGATACAAATCATTTCCAGGAGCGTTAACTAGATCTCTTGTTTGGTTCAAAGCAATAGAAAGAACATTGATTCTGTTGAGATCTGACTTTGAAACAGTCTTTGAAGTAATTAGGTTCACAGTCTTGAGTGATGCAGGCTTCTTCTCACCAGACTTGTAGTGGTTGTAGTCGTACTGAACAATTGCAATACCTTCTAGCAATGCAATGGCTATCTCTGCAGAAGCAACTGGAATGTCAATGTTGATGGTCTTCACATCGTTGAACGCTCTACCGATAGCTCCTCCAACCTCGCGAGCCTTTGAGTGAGATGTAATTCCTGCACCAATACCAATAAGACCCAATACCTCTGAGCCAACGCTCACTCTTGAGGTTGCTTCATAAGCTCCTGATACAGAAAGAGACTTTAGTTTCAGTGACTTTAGCCCTGTTACCTTGGCTGCTGCTCCTTGGAGTTTGATGTCTTTTCCATCCAGACCCACAGCATAGATAGACATTGAGTCTGCTGTTGATTTAGGTGAGCTTGCTAATACTTTGTAAGAAATAGAGGTCATAAACTCCATGTTATCTAGGGAAAGTAGAATGAACACATGGCACAGCCAAATTCACTATTCACTCTGGTCAACTCTGACGTTTTCGTTCCAGAGGGTCTTCACCTGTTTGCCTCTATCTCAGGCTTCACAGACGCTGGTTCAGCCATGCAGCAGATCTCAGATCACATTCTCGGGAACTTGGAATACGAAACCATCGTTGTGTTCAATAATGATGAACTTCTGGATTACCGTTCCAGACGTCCGGTTATGTATTTCGAGCAGGATCACATCGAGGATTACCAGCCAGCGACTTTGTCTCTTCATCTAGTCAGGGATGAAGTTGGAACTCAGTTCCTGTTCCTAAACGGCTATGAGCCTGACTTTAAGTGGGAAGCCTTCACCGAGGCTATCGAGCAGTTGTTTGCTCTTCTTGCTATCGAGGATTTGACTTGGCTACATGCAATTCCTTTCCCAATTCCTCACACAAAGCCTGTAGGGGTAACAGTTTCAGGTAACCAAAAAGATGTCATAGCTGAGTATTCAGAGTGGAAGCCTCGCACCCAGGTACCAGGAAACATCATGCACTTACTTGAATACAGACTTACCCAAGCCAACATTCCAAGCACAGGTTTCGTTCTACTTATCCCGCACTACCTCTCAGACTCTGAGTTCCCTCAAGCAGCTGTTGCTGGCTTAGAACTAATCAGTAGCCATCTAGGTTTGGTATTTCCAACAGATGACATTCGTGATGAGGGAGACGCTTTCTTACGCAGGATTACAGCTCAAATGGCTGAGAACCAGGATCTTGCTCGAATGGTTCAGGGTTTGGAGACAAGTTTCCAGAATGAACGTTCAGCCAATGGGCTCGGTTCAGTCAAGCCTCGCGAGAGAGCAATCCCTGATGCCGATGAGATTGCAGCCGAACTTGAAGGCTATTTAGCTAGCCACCAAAAGAATAAACAGGAGAACGAAGAGGACCAAGACTGAAACGTTCACCATCGCTAGTTCTCTTTATTGCAGCTCTGGCCTACTTCTTAGCGGTAACCCAACGTTCATCCCTTGGAGTTGCAACTCTCACAGCAAGTGAGCGATTCGATACCAATGCTCAGCAGTTAGCCACACTCGCAGTATTTCAATTAATTGTTTATGCGGCCATGCAGATTCCAGTCGGAATTCTTGTCGATCGATTTGGTGCAAAAGTCCTACTGATTGTTGGTGCGGCAATCATGGCTGCAGGTCAACTAACCGTTGCCTTCGCACCAAGTCTCGAGATTGCGGTAGTGGGCAGAATGTTGGTTGGAATGGGGGATAGCTTTACCTTTATCTCAATGATCAGAATGATCAATGGTTGGTATTCAGGTGCCAAGGCATCAAAGCTTCAGCAATATGTTTCAACTGCTGGGCAAACAGGACAGTTCTTCTCCGCAGTTCCGTTCTGGTTCATGCTCGAGAATCTTGGCTGGGAACCAGCTTTTTCAATCATGGCAGCAGCTTCTTTGCTTGTAGTCCTCTTGCTTATAGCCTTCACCTCGAATGAAGCAGAAGA
>CANLCU010000026.1 GCA_947489135.1 Micrococcales bacterium | reverse complement strand
TGGACTTCACAAACTCTATTGAGATGTTCGTTGTGGGTGACAACCTTAGAAAAGGTGCAGCTCTAAACACCTATGAAATAGCAGAGCTGGTTGCTAGCGAATTCTAATTCGCTCGGCTAACCTGAATACATGCGCAAGTTCGGGGTATTGGTTATAGCAGCAATTGCTGCATTGGTCTTGTCTTCATGTTCAAGCCCAGCTCCTGAAGCAAAGATCAAACTCCCTGAAAAGCCTCCTGTTGAAACCCCTGTAGTTAATGAAGCAGATTATGCCGATGGCTACGGAGGCTACATCTTCCGAGTTGGTGGCGGAACTGTTTGGTGCACAATCAATACAACTCCTGGCTTTGCCCTTTGTGAACACAGAGATGTAGATGTTGCCTATGAGATTCCAGAAGCTCCGGCTAGTTGTGAGGGTGCTTGGGGTTACCAGGCAAGACTCTGGGGATTCTTACCATCAGAGGGTCAAGTAGCTGATTGGTTCTGTTCAAGTGGTTTGTATTCAGACCCTGAAGAGGCTTATAGCCTTCCTTCTGGAAGCAAGATTGTTGTTGGCGACATAACTTGTTTTGCTGCAGAGACAGTAGCTAGATGTGACAACACCCAAGGTCAGTACCTAGTTCTAGGTTCCGAAATCTTTGGGTTTGGTAACTAGTCTCTAGCTTTTAAAGTTACAACTCTTACTTCTGGGCGACAAGCCAATCTAACGGGTGCGTATATTGAATGCCCCAAACCAGCACAGACATTTACCCAAAGCTTCTTACTTCTAAGTGGTACTTGATGTAGCCCTCTTGCAAACTTTGTTGGCAGATCACAGTTGGTAACAAGTGCTCTTCCCCAGAACGGCCAACATACTTGACCACCATGGGTGTGACCTGCAAACACCACATCTGCTTCACTTAGATCTTCTAATACTCGAAGATAAGGAGCGTGGGTCACACCAATGAGTAGATCAGCTTTGTTCAATTTGCTTAGATCAGCTTTTGCCTTTGCTGCATCATCCCTAAGTTCATGAGGGTCATCTGTTCCAAAGAAGTTGATGCGAATGCCATTCACATTTATGCTCTTTGCTGTGTTGTTTAGGTTCTCCCAACCAAAAGAACTCAAGCCTGCGATTAGAGAATCAGTGTCTAGCTTTAGGGGAGCATCTTCTTCCCGATGACGATCTGATGGACGCATTAGATACTTCACGGGGTTTCTCTTTGATGGAGCATAGAGATCGTTAGAACCATTCACGAATACACCTGGCACTCCAGTTAAAGGATTTAGCGCCTCTAGAACTGGGTTGATGCCTTGGGCATGGCCTAGGTTATCACCAGTGTTGATGACTAGGTCTGGGTTTGTTTTAGTTTGTAGTTTTCTAATCCAACGCTGTTTGTATTTCTGCCAAGGGGCCATATGGATATCGCTGATGTGAAGCACAACTATGTCTTTACTACCAATAGGTAATACCTTGAGTTCACTTCTCCTGATTGCGAACCAGAATCTCTCGATGCAGGTAGCCCAGATAACTACAGCTAATCCAGCAACACCTAGGTATAGCAAAAACTCCACTAAGGGCCTTTGCTAATGATTAGGAGGATTGCACTTGATGAAGGAACAGACTTTCCTCCAGCAGGCAATGTGCCAACAACATCACCAATAGGAACAGTAGGGTCATTGACGAAGAGTTGTGTCTGCGAAGGTTGAGGAACGCTAACCGTTGGGAAGCCAGCAGCATTGATAGCTGCTGTTGCATCTGCCACAGTCATGCCTTTGACATTAGGCAACTTAGTCAAACCACCCTTAGAGATGTAGATTCTGATCATGCTGCCTCGAGGAATTACGGTGCCAGCCTTTGGATTGATGTAGGCAACAGTTCCTGCAGGCTTTGTAGAGGCTACTGGGGTGACCATGATCTTCGCGTTTAGATCGGCAGCAATAATGTTTTGAGCTGCAACGTCAGGAACCTGACCTGATACCTGAGGAATTTCAATCATGGTCGCATCGATCATGTCCTGAGGCGGAGCATCAAACTTCTGACCTGGGTAAGTTTTGTTGGCAGTTTTCATGATTGTTCGCCAGATTTCGTGACGAACAGTTCCACCAGGTCGCTTGTTCAAAGTAATTTTTCTAAGTGAAGTGTCACCTGAAACGTTTCCAACCCATACAGCTGTTCCAACAGCAGAAGAGAAACCAGTCATCCAGGTGTGCACACCAGAGTCAGTTGTTCCAGTCTTACCGGCAAGAGGTGTTCCATCTCCAGTTGATGAAGCACCACCGGTACCACCGTTAATAACTGCCTGCATTGCCTTAGTCATACCGGCTGCCACTTCAGGTGTAACAGCTTGAGAACAAATGGATTTCGGAACCTGAAGTTCAGCTCCAGTCTCTCTGGAGACCACTCGGTCAATTGCAATAGGGGAGCAGTAGACACCCTTGTTAGCAACTCCGGCAACAGCAGCTGCCATTGATAGAGGGGCGATTTCGTTAATTCCAAGAATCGATGCAGGGTAAGAAACTAGTTCTGTCCCATCTGCTCTGTGTACTCCGAATCGCATCGCCATGTCTCTAATGTCACAGAGGTCTAGCTGGCTAGCCATAGAAGCAAAGGCAGTGTTTACAGACATCGATGTTGCCTTCAGGGCACTAATGTCTTCTGGTGCTGCTGAGTCGTTACCTGGTGCCCAGGTACCAACGTTGGATCCACAGCGAGAACTAAACTCGGCTGCATTCCATTCTTTGACTCGACCATCAACGTGGTCATTGAGCTTGAAGCCTTTAGTTAACCATTCGGCAAGAGTGAAGATCTTGTATGTGGAACCGCTCTGGAATCCAGAAGATCCACCGTAATTCTTATCCGCCGAGTAGTTCACTGAGGTGTGACCTGCTAGACCTGAATCGGTTTGGTCGTAGATTCTGTTTTGAGTTAGAGCAAGGATTCTTCCGGTACCAACCTGAACTGAAACACTTGATGAACCAACCTTTGATTTATCTGTTGGTGGAACCCAAGTCTTAGTTGCTTTATCAGCAACCCTTTGAAGCTTGAGGTCGATAGTTGTGTAGATATCTAGGCCACCCTTACGAAGCAAGATTTCTCTATCTTCTCTAGTTGGACCAAACTCTGGGCTGTTGCGAATATTCCAAACCACATAGTCACAGAAGAAAGCAGTGGTCTGATCGCTTTCACAACCAACTGGAATCTTCTGAATGTTTAGTTCAATTGGTGAAGCTTTGTATTCATCTGCTTCAGACTGAGTGATGTCTCCTGCTTCTGCCATGTTTTGAATTACAAGGTTACGTCTACTTAGAGCACGCTCCTTGTTCTCTTCAATATCTGGTCGGTAAAGTTCTGCACCTTTAAGCATTGCTGTGAGCATTGCTGCCTGTGGAACGTTTAGGTCTTTTGCCTTAATTCCGAAGTAGTACTCAGAAGCTGCCTCAACACCATTGATGTTGGTTCCAAAGAAGGAAAGGTTTAGGTAGCCAGCAAGAATGTCTTGCTTGCTATAGTCCTGTTCCAGAGCTAGAGCCAGGCGAACTTCTTGGAACTTTCTCTCGAGAGCGTATTTACTGCTCGTCTGCAATTCGATAGCTTCTTGGTCACCGCTTAGAACAGCTGCTTCAAGAAGGTTGTTCTTCACAAACTGCATTGTGATGGTTGATCCACCAGCTCTAGAGACACCAGCAACGTTATTGACAATTGCGCGGGTGAATGAAATCCAGTCAACTCCACCATGCTCATAGAAACGAGGGTCTTCAGTGTCGATAGCGGCACGAATCATGTTTGGGGAGATCTCATCAAAGTCGACTGAGATACGGTTTTCGGCGAAGAATCTGGCTACCTGGACTCGCTTGCCATCTTGCATGGCGTAGATGTTAGAAGCATCGGCTGCGTTCACAGGCTTGATGAAGTCAGGAAGGCTCTGGAAGATAGAGACGGTAGCACTGGCTCCAAGTCCACCCAACCAAACCACTGGCAGGACCAGTGCCATGCTTAGGATCCCAGCTACAGTGCTAAGACCAAAAAGTCCCAGCCAACCTGCCTTTTTCTTATTTTTCTTGCCCTTGTCAGCCATAGACTCAAGGTTACCTTCTATCTTTGAGAGGAACCATAAATATGGTCATCTGGGAATACACCGTAACCCCCCTTCCACCCCACAACCCCAAGCAAATACTGGACCATTGGGGTGCACAAGGCTGGGAGCTCGTTCAGGTAGTTACCAGCCCCGAGGGCGGATATGTTGCTTATATGAAGAGAGCTAAGGCATAAATATGACTGGAAAAGTTGAAGCAAGACTAATCGAATTGGGCTTTCCACTTCCTGAGGTTGTACCTCCGGTAGCGGCCTATATTCCTGCTGTTGCCACAGGCAACATTGTTATGACCGCAGGTCAATTACCTATGGTTAATGGCAAGTTAGTTGAAACAGGAAAGGTGCCCACAGATGTCTCTCCTGAGAGAGCCAAAGAGTTAGCTCAGATAGCTGCATTGAACTGCTTGGCTGCTGTGAAGTATGCCATTGGTGATTTAGATCGAATTACAAGAATCGTAAAAGTCAATGGCTTTATTGCAAGCGACCCTAGCTTCACAGGACACCCTGCAGTAAACAATGGAGCATCAGAATTCCTGGGTCAGGTCTTTGGAGACATTGGTATTCACGCTAGATCAACTATTGGTGTTGCAGTACTTCCTCTAGATGCTCCAGTTGAAGTTGAACTGATAGTTGAGTTCAACTAGTCGTTAGCTCCATCATGCAGTTTGTCATTTATGGCAGTCATCACTGATGAGTCAGCAAGTGTTGTGGTGTCACCAACCGGTCTTCCCTCAGCAACATCTTTAAGAAGCCTTCGCATGATCTTGCCAGATCTTGTTTTAGGAAGTTCAGATACAACCATGATTTGTCTAGGCCTTGCAATAGCACCAATCTTTTCAGTGACCCAAGATCTAAGGACCTTGCCTATCTCTTCTTCATTTGGTGCATCACCGAGTTCATCCTGACGAAGAATTACAAAAGCAACCACAGCCTGCTCTGTGATTTCATCTTTAGCACCGACTACCGCTGCTTCAGCCACCCAGTGGTGTTCAACAAGAGCTGATTCAATCTCAGCAGTTGAGAGCCTGTGTCCTGACACTTTGATCACATCATCGATACGGCCAAGTAGCCAGATGTCGCCATCGCCATCAAAGCGCGCTCCATCACCAGCGAAGTATTTACCTTTGAATCTTGACCAGTAGGTTTCAACGTATCTATCTGGATCACCCCAAACACCTCTAAGCATGCTCGGCCAAGGTTCATCAATAGTTAGATAGCCAGCTTCGCTGCCATCAGCTGTCTTCTTAACTGGTACTCCATTCTCATCAACAATTCCTACTGTGATGCCAGGTATCGGTCTTTGAGCAGAACCAGACTTGGTCTTAAATGCATGAGGGATAGGAGAGATCATGATGGAACCAGTCTCTGTCTGCCACCAAGTGTCAACAATCTCACACCTAGATCCACCAACCACATCGTGGTACCAGTGCCATGCCTCAGGGTTGATAGGTTCACCAACAGAACCAAGCACTCTAAGTGAAGTTAGGTCATGTCCATCAACTACTGCTCTACCAATCTTCATGAAGGTTCTAATAGCTGTTGGAGCTGTGTAGAAAATACTCACTTTGTACTTGGCAATGATTTCCCACCAACGTTCAAAGTTAGGAGAGTCAGGAGTTCCTTCATAAATAACCTGAGTTGCACCATTAGCTAGTGGACCATAAACCACATAGCTGTGACCAGTGATCCAACCAACATCAGCGGTGCACCAATAGATATCGGTATCTCTCTGTAAATCAAAAACAACCTTGTGTGAATAAGATGCTCCAGTTAGATATCCACCTGTTGTGTGCAGGATACCTTTAGGTTTTCCTGTAGTTCCTGAGGTGTAGAGAATGAACAGCGGATGTTCCGAATCAAATCCTTCTGCTTCATGCTCAGGAGAAGCTTTTGCTAAAGCGTCATGCCACCAAACATCTTTAGCGGACATCGCAACATCTGTCTTAGTTCTTTGAACTACAAGAACATGTTCAATCGAAGGGCAGCTGTTGTCTAAAAGAGCTTGATCAACTGCTTCTTTGAGTGCATGTGCCTTGCCTTTGCGGAAACCACCATCTGCTGTGATGACTAGCTTTGCTTGCGCATCATTGATTCTGCTTCTAAGTGAGTCAGCACTGAAACCACCGAAGACCACGCTGTGGACAGCACCTATACGAGCAACTGCCAAGATAGCGATAACAGTTTCAGGAATCATTGGCATGTAGATTGCCACCCGGTCACCAGATCTGACACCAAGATCTAGAAGAGCGTTAGCTGCCTTCTTAGTTTCGGCAAGTAATTGGCTGTATGAGTAGGTCTTGGTGTCTCCTGGTTCACCTTCAAACAGGATGGCTGTTTTATCGCCTCTGCCTTCTAGAACATGTCTATCTAGGCAGTTGTAACTGGCATTAA
This sequence comes from Micrococcales bacterium, assembly GCA_947489135.1. GTDB lineage: Bacteria > Actinomycetota > Actinomycetes > Actinomycetales > Microbacteriaceae > Rhodoluna. The sequence continues at coordinate 7,282 of CANLCU010000026.1, read as the reverse complement.
TCTGTCCGTCTTCGAACCACTTAGCGAACGGGGGATTGGACCAATCCAGGGTCTTGGTGAAGGGCTTGTGCCAGCTGAGTTGGTTGGCTTGGGCAGCCCAGAAACCTAATCTGTCTGCCTTGGCGGCATCGTAGAGGTCATGTTTTGAATTGCTGGCCATACTCAGGATTTTATAGGTGCTGGGGCACCGGCTAGGTGCATGCCTTCAAAGAGTTATACCATCGGGAGAAACCGCAACCAAAGACAGCCCTTTGATCTGAATACAGTCAAATAACAATCTGGGCAGTTACCTCTTATACCTTGCTAACTTTCTATCGTTCTTGTTATGCTATCCAAGTCAGCTTCGGCTGACCTGTGATACATCGATTCCCCCAATCATGTATCACCGGCCCCGGTCACTCCCCCCAGAGACCGGGGCCCCTTAATTTAACTGGCCCTTTTACACAGCTCAAATACTCGTTCCTTATCCCCATATTCAAATCAGTTTCCCTTAGCTAATAGCTCACTATTCAGTATTGAGACATGTCTGAATTAGCTGCCCTCAAAGATCTACTTGAAGATCCGATGGTCACCGATGTGCTCATAGACGGACATCTTTCACTCCGAGTTGAGCGAAGTGGAAATTTAGAAACTGCACAAAATCCTTTTCAAGATGAACTAGAAGTTGTGTCTTGGATAAGAAACCTTCTTAGATTGCACGGCTCTCGATTAGACATAGCTAAGCCGATTTCAGAAGCCACATTCGATTCTGACTTTGGATTGCTTCGAGTGCATGCAGTGTTGGGCGGCGAGTGTGCAAAGAGAACTCAAATATCAATTAGGCGACATTCGATAGCTAATCTCTCGCTTAGAGATCTAGTGCGTAATGAATCCATCGCAGAACAACAGCTAAACACTTTGTTAGAGATTGTGAACAGCCGTGAGAACTTTGTAGTTATTGGCGGTACCGGAACCGGTAAAACTACTCTCCTAAAAGCGATGTTGGGAGAAACTTCGCATGAGCGAATAATTACAATTGAGGACGCATCTGAGCTAAATCTAAGTGGGAACAGCGTAGCCCTAATCACTAGATCAAGTAATCATGAGGGCATAGGCCAGGTTACTCTTGGGCACCTAGTGCGTGAAGCTCTTCGGATGAGACCTGATCGATTAGTGATTGGTGAAGCTCGGGGAGAAGAACTTCTAGTTCTACTGCAAGCAATCAACACTGGACATAACGGTTCTGGCTTTACCTTGCACGCTAACTCTGTTGAAGATGCTTGGCCTCGATTACTAGGTATTTTGGTCGGGGCTGGAGTGAGCATCGAATTCGCTCAACTACTAATTGCAAGTTCAATCACCTGGGTCATTGAAGTTAATAGAGTCAGCGGCAAAAGGGTTGTCTCCGCAATTCAAAGATTGAGACCAATCAATGTCTGACTCACTAAACCTCACAAAGTTTGTAGGACTATTGAAAGCTGGAGTCAGTCTTGAGCAATCCATTGAGCAAATAGGAGGAGCTGATCAAAGCTCTAAGGGTCTGAGGTATTTACTTCAAGTTTCAATAGATTCAGGATCTGCTGTTGCATCAGAACTGGAGTTTGTTGCCGAGCTGTTCTCTTCACGAGAGAGAAACATGCAGAGAATCGAAATCGCTCACGCTAGCCCCAAGTCAACTGCTCGCTTGATGCTTTTGCTTCCGCTCTTGATTTTGGGTATGGCTGAGTTTCTAGGCTGGGGAGTATTTGCTTCACTAACCCAGCGGCCCATCATTACAGTGAGCATTTTTCTTGGACTAGCCCTTCTTCTTATATCTAAAGTCATAACTTCGAGTCTGTTAAAGCGAGCGAAGCCAGAGGAGAGCTTCCTTGGCTTCTATCTTTTAGGAGTTGCTTTGCAGATCTCAGGCGGTACCAACTTTTATCTGGCTCAGAGCCGAGCGGCAGCAATCTACGCAGGCATTTTTGATGGCCCACCACCACAAGAAGAACTAACGGTCATGGAACAGGTATCTGAACTTGTTGAGCAAAAAGGTGCACGAGCAAATGAGCTCCTCCGCAAGCAAGCAAAGTTGATGCAAGAGAAGACCCAGCAGGCAACTGAACTGAAGATTGAACAACTAGGGGTCAAGCTGATGGTGCCTTTAGGGCTAGGGGTTTTACCTGCCTTTGTATTTTTAGCGATTGTTCCGCTAATGGTTACTACCTTGGGGGCTAATTGAAGAAAGAGGAAAACAATGAAACAAATCTGGTTGGACGAAACTGGTGCCAGCACCGCCGAATACGCAATCATCACCCTGGCAGCAGTCGGGTTCGCAGGATTGCTGCTCACCATATTGCGCTCTCCAGAGGTGAGGCAAATGCTCATGGACCTAATAAAGTCAGCCCTCACAGTAGGTGGTTCTACATAGAAGACAAAGGTTCGGTAACAGCCGAATTCGCCATTGTCTTGCCTGGGGTGATGCTAGTTCTGTTTCTGGCCCTGTCGATCCTTAGCTTGCAAGCCAGTCGCATTGCTCTGGTTGAGGTTGCTGCCGAAGGAGCTAGAGCACTAGCTCGTGGGGAATCAGAACAGTTGGTTACTCAACTTCTTGTGGATCACGAACTTGGCCCCAATTCATCATTCCAATCAAGCTTCAGAGATCTTGCTGTTTGCGTTGAAGTGGCTCAAATACATGAAATTCAGGCTCTTGGAGGTTTGTTTCCCATTGAAGTCAAAGAAGTGCAATGCGCTCGAAAGGGGGGTTTATGAGGAGGTTAGACGACTCAGGTGCTGGCACAATTCTGGGTTTAGGACTGATTTTTATGGTTTTGGGAATAATGACCCTCTCTTTGGGTATTACAACTCAAAGCCTTGCAATTGCTAGGCTTCAGGCCCAAACAGACAACGCAGCTATTGCTGCAGAGGATGTTTTGCGGGGTTTAGCCATAGGTTTTCCCTGCGAAACGGCTCAGGAGATTGTGCAAGGATTTGGCGGGACCCTAGAGCAATGCCATAAAGTCAACTTAGACCTCTATATAAGTGTGCGTTCGGAAGTTTTAGGTATAGTACAAAGAGTTCATGCTCGGGCAACCCCGAGTTAGGCACCACAAGCAAGGAGATTCGTGAGTTCAGGTTCAAAGTTAGTCATCGTAGAGTCACCGGCAAAGGCTAAGACCATTGCCAAGTACTTAGGCGATGAGTTCCGCGTACTTGCTTCAGTGGGGCATATTCGCGATCTGATTGACCTAAAAGACCTTCCTCCTGAGCTTAAGAAGAAGAGCACAATCGGTAAGTTCTCGATTGACGTGGAAGATGACTTCAAGCCTTATTACGCGATTTCACCAGGTAAGAACAAGACTGTTTCTGAGCTCAAGGCAGCTCTAAAAGATGCCGATGAACTTTACCTAGCAACGGATGAGGACCGAGAGGGTGAGGCAATTGCCTGGCACCTTCTGGATGTCCTTAAGCCAAAGGTTCCGGTTCACCGCATGGTTTTCCATGAAATCACCAAAGAAGCAATTCAGGCTGCGGTTGCAAACACTAGAGCCATTGATGATGATCTGGTTGAGGCTCAAGAAACCCGTCGTGTGGTTGACCGCCTATACGGTTATGAGATTTCTCCAGTCCTATGGCGCAAGGTTGCTCGAGGCCTAAGCGCTGGACGTGTTCAATCTCCGGCCGTTCGATTGGTAGTAGAGCGTGAACGTGAGCGCATGGCTTTCGTGTCTGGTGCTTATTTCGATATCAAAGCTTTGTTTGACACCGAGAAATCTGGCGAACCAACATTCGAATCAAAACTTCACACCTATAACGGACAAAGAATTGCTACTGGAGAATCATTCAACGATAAAGGTGAACTTGTTGCAAAGGTTCTTCTTCTAGATGAAGAAAAAGCAACTGCATTAGCTGAAGCTATCAAAGCACCAAATGTTCCTGTTGAGGTTATTTCTGTGGAAGCTAAGCCTTCAACAAGAAGACCAGCTGCTCCTTTCACAACTTCAACATTGCAGCAGGAAGCTTCTCGTAAGTTGAGGCTTTCAGCTAAGCAAACTATGGATGTTGCTCAGTCTCTCTACCAAGAGGGTTACATCACATACATGAGAACAGATTCACCAACTCTTTCAACTCAGGCAATCACAGCAGCTAGAACTCAAGCCAAAGAAATGTTTGGCGAAGAATTCGTTTCAAGTGCTCCGCGTATCTACCAGGGCAAGAACAAGAACGCTCAAGAAGCTCACGAAGCTATTCGTCCAGCTGGAGAAATATTCAAGAAGCCAAGTGAACTAACCGGAGAACTGTCAGGTAGAGCATTCGATCTTTATGACTTGATCTGGAAGAGAACTATTGCTAGCCAAATGCAAGATGCAAAGGTTTCTACTACCACTGCGAAGATTGCTATCTTCCCTCTAGCCAATGGCGACAGAGCAGAATTCACAGCCAGCGGAACTGTTGTTACTTTCCGTGGCTTCATGGCTGCCTATGAGGAAAGCCAGGACGAGAGCCGTAACGAAGAAGAATCAACTGAGAAGGAAAGCAAGCTTCCAAACCTAGAAGTCGGGCAGAAGCTAGCAGTTCTTGAGGTCAACGCTAAGAACCACCAGACCTCGCCTCCTCCTCGCTACACAGAAGCAAGCCTTGTGAAAGCCCTTGAAGAAGAGGGAATTGGCCGACCTTCAACCTATGCAGCGATTATCAGCAACATCTTGAACAAGGGTTATGTAGTCAAGCGTGGTCAAGCATTAGTTCCTGAGTGGATTGCCTTCACTGTTATTCGTTTCCTTGAGGAGAATGTTTCACGTCTTGTTGACTATGCATTCACTGCTCGCATGGAAGAAGATCTTGATGAGATTGCCAATGGAAACATTGAGCGCAGCGAATGGCTAAAGCAGTTCTACTTCGGTGCAGGCGATAACCCAGGTCTTCACAGCGTTGTTGAAAACATAGGCGATATCGATCCAAAGGCTTTGAACTCACTAGACCTAGGCGATGGGATTACTCTTCGAACAGGTAAGTACGGCCCATACATGGAGATCTACATTGAACCTAATGCTGAAGGTGCAGATGAGAATGGCCGAAGAATCATTAACATTCCTGAGGGTCTTGCTCCTGATGAACTAACTCTTGCGAAGGCTCACGAACTGATTGAAGCTCCTATCCTTCAAGATCGAATTCTTGGTGTTGATCCAGCATCTGGACACAACATCTTGTTCAAGGACGGAAGATACGGACCTTATGTTTTGATTGACGATCCAGATGCTGAAAAGCCAAAGACTGCATCTCTTTTCAAAACTATGTCGGCTGAATCTGTTGATCTAGATGTCGCTCTTAGACTTCTTTCTCTTCCAAGAGTTATTGGACAGGATCCTGAAACAGGGCTAGACATCACTGCTCAAAACGGTAAGTTCGGTCCTTACATGCTCAAAGGCAAAGAATCTAGAAGCCTGCAAGCCGAGGAACAGATCTTCGATTTGGATCTTGCTGGTGCTCTAGAAATCTTTGCTCAACCTAAGTACGGAGGCCGCAGAACTGCAGCAACGCCTTTGAAGGAATTCGGTGAAGACCCTGCAGCAAAGACCAACGTTGTTGCTAAGTCTGGGCAGTTCGGCCTTTATGTAACAGATGGTGTTCTAAACGCAACAGTCCCTAAGGACGAACCGCTAGATGAACTAACACCTGAGCGAGCTTTCGAGCTTCTGGCAATCCGTAGAGAGAAACTAGGTCTTGAGCCAGGAGTTGCCGCCCCTAAGGTTTCCAAAGCAGGGCGTAAGAGCGTTGCTCCAGCCAGAACTGTCAAAAAGGGTGCTACTAGAAAGAAAGCCGGCTAATGTCAGGTCTGTTCATTTCCTTCGAAGGTATTGATGGTGTTGGTAAATCAACGCAGGCAGATCTTTTAGAAGCCTGGCTAACCGAGCAGAATAAAGAAGTTGTCAGAACACTAGAACCAGGGGGAACTGATGTTGGTGTTGAGATTAGAAAAATCCTTTTGCACCACAAAGGTGATTTAGCTACTCGAGCAGAAGCAGCCTTGTTTGCTGCTGACCGTGCTCACCATGTTGCTAGCAAGATTCGTCCAGCACTTGACCAGGGAAAGATAGTAATCACTGACCGCTACTTTGATTCATCTGTGGCCTACCAAGGTGCAGGTAGAGATCTATCAAGAACTGAAGTTAGAGATTTATCTTTATGGGCCGTTGGTGGACTGCTTCCAAATCTAACTGTGCTGCTTGACCTACCTGCTGATGAGGCTAGAGCTCGTAGGAATTCTTCGGGGACAGAACCAGATCGCTTAGAAAAAGAGAAGACTGAGTTCTTCGAAACTGTTAGATCTGCCTACCTAGATTTGGCAAAGGCAGAGCCAGAGCGATTCTTGGTTGTTGATGCATCGGTATCGGTTGAACAAATGCAAGCAGTAATTCGTGAACGAGTAGCTGGACTTATTTAGTTCAATGCTTACTCCACCAAAAGTTTTCAGAGATGTAGTCTCACAGCCTGAGGCTGTTGAACAACTTTTAGGGTCAATTGGTCAAGGCAAAGATGTTCATCACGCTTGGCTATTTACAGGACCTCCTGGATCAGGCAGATCTCAGTTGGCTCTAGCATTCGCGGCTTCTTTGTTGTGTGCTGATAGTGGTTGCGGCACTTGCAACTCCTGCCAAATGATTCAGTCAAGAAACCATCCAGACGTCCAAGTTCTAAACACAGAACGTGTTCTCATCAGCATCGATGAGGTTACTGAATTCATTGAGAAGTCCATTCAAATGCCTGCTATTGGTAAATACAGAATCATGGTTATTGAAGATGCTGACCGAATGTCAGAGCGAACAAGCAACCTATTGCTGAAATCTCTAGAAGAACCACCTAAGGGAACTATCTGGATGATTTGTGCACCAAGTGAGGCTGACTTGCTCCCAACAATCAGATCTAGGGTTCGTCGTGTTCAGCTAAAGGTTCCTACTGTTGAAGCTGTTGCCCAGCTGCTAGTTGAGAAGTATGGGATTGGACTTCAACTAGCTCAGCAGAGTGCTGCCCAAGCCCAAAGCCATGTTGGCATGGCTAGAAGATTGGCTAGTAATGCAGGAGCAAGAGACAGAAGATCTCAAGCCCTCAAAGCAGTTCTTTCAATCACAGACATTCCTTCAGCCATGGCAGTCTCGGATACTCTGGCCAAGTTGGCCGAAAGCGATGGGGCTCAGCTAACAGCAGAGCAGGATGAAGCGGAACGTAAAGCGCTGTTCCTAGCCATGGGTGTTAGCGAAGAAAGCAAACTAAACCCAAGTTCCCGTGCTCAGCTTAGAAGGCTAGAAGAGTCTCAGAAGAGAAG
>CANLCU010000025.1 GCA_947489135.1 Micrococcales bacterium | reverse complement strand
ATCTTGTCGTAGTCCCCTTTTTCATACCCAGCTAGTTCAAGTGCTCGGTTAGCAATAACCTCATTGGCATTCATGTTGGTGCTAGTTCCTGCACCACCCTGGATTGCATCAACGATGAATTCTTTATCGAACTTACCTGCTTCAACTTCATGGCAGGCAGCGATAATCGCATTGGCTACTTTTTCATCTAGTTCGCCAACTTCTAGGTTGGCTTTGGCTGCTGCTTCTTTTACTAAGGCCAAGGCTCTAATTAGAGATCTGTAATGTCCGATTGGGACTCCCGAAATAGGGAAGTTCTCTGCTGCTCTTGCTGTGTGCACCCCCCAATATGCATTTGAAGGTACCTCGTAATCACCGAGCAGGTCATGTTCTAGCCTCATTGCTGACATAGTTTCAGTCTGCCACTAAATCGTTAGTTTCCTAACCAAACACGAAGGGCTCAGACCAAATGGTCTGAGCCCTGGGTGTTTATTGCGTTTTAGGAAAGAATGTCTGCACTCATCTTTGAGCCGTCTTTCTTGTTGATTGCACCCCAGATGAAACCGCCTACAAGAGCTGCAAACGGTAGCAAGACCAGAGTCCAACCAAGAGTGGTCATAGACCATGCATTGGCAGATTCCTCAGGTGATGGAGCTAAACCTGAAAGCAGGTTGAAGCGTGACATCAAGAGGTATAGTCCAACACCGAGAGCCAGGGCTGAAAGTGCTGGAGCAACGATTGCCTTGAACCAGTGTGTGCCTGGGTTCATCATGAAGTAACGAATCACAGCGATGCTTACCAAGATCTCTACGACCATGACTGCAATAGCTGTGATTGCGCTCATCCAGAAGAATAGGTTCAATACTGGATCTAGGTTTTGAACTGCGAACAAAAGGATTACCAAAGCCGCAATTACTGAAGTAACAATTACTCCACCAACTGGTGCACCAGATGCATTTGTTCTACCAAAAGCTGACGGAAGAACACCGGCACGACCAAGAGCAAACACGTAACGTGCGTTTGCGTTCTGGAAGGCAAGTAGACCTGCGAACAATGATGAAACAACTAGCCACTCCATGACTGTTACTAGCCATGGACCAACATTCTCTCCGACCAAGAAGAACAGGACTGCTGCAGGGTTTGCTCCACCTTCAGAAATCTCTGCAACTTTGTCGACAACAGTTGCTGAACCTAGGCCTGTGACCATAGCGAATGAAACCAAAGCGAAAACGGCAGTGATAATACCGATTGCCCAGTAGGTTGCCCTAGGAACAGCTCGCTTTGGGTTGACTGATTCTTCACCATAGATTGCAGTAGCTTCGAAGCCGATGTATGAGGCAAGTGCGAATGCAATTGCGATACCAGCGCCACCTGCGAAACCACCAACGAAGATGTTCTCAGGTGAGAATGAAGCTGCAAAGTTCATTTCGCCTGCATGGTTTACCAATATTGCAATGCCTGCAATTAGAAGTGAAAGAACTTCAAGACCCATTAGTAAGCCAAGAACCTTAGCTCCAACATCAACACTAAGAAGTGACAGAGCGGTAACAACTACCCAAGCGATAGCGGCCCAAACAAACCAAGGCATATCAATACCTAGCAGAGCTTTTCCTTGGCCAGCCATAATGCCGCCGAAGAAACCATAGATTGCTAATTGGATAGTTGTGTAGGCAACTATCGAGACAAAGGCAGATCCGGTTCCCGCATTTCTGCCGAGCCCCCGACCGACATATGCAAAGAATGCTCCTGCGTTAGTGACTTTGCTCGTCATTGCTGTGAAACCAACGCTGAACAATATGAGAACTAATCCAACAAGTAGATAAGCTCCGGGAGCTGCTGCTCCGTTACCAGCGAGAATTGCTACCGGTACAGCCCCAGTCATACCTACCAGTGGTGCAGATGCTGCAACTACGAAAAATACGATCCCCAGGATTCCCAGTCGGTTTTTCCTCAGGGAATTATCTTGTTTGTCTACTGACATTACTTACTCCTAGTCGAGATTGGAAATCGTTCGGGTATGAACGACCTGCATCTAGATTGGTGCAAAATTCACAGGAAAATTGCATTTTCTGTATTCCGTTACCTGATGGTTGTTTAATCGTTATCTCTATCGTTATAAAGAGTCATTCGGACACGAATGGTTCGCTAATCTAGTCTTTATGAGCGAATTACATGGATTTATGGCCCCAAAGACCCCAACCGGCAAATCGGCAATTATCCCGAATATGCCTTGGTTTTATTCAGGGACTCTTCTGACCGTTGAGTATCTAACAGATGAAGCCAACGTACGTGCCATCTTGCCTCCAGAGTTAGATCTAGCCGATGAGCACCCAGGTGCCGTTGCACTTATCTGGGCTGACTGGCAGTCATGTTCAACCGGTGGCGAGGAACTTCTTGACCCAGTTCGCTCACAATACCTAGAAGCCTTTGTTGTGGTCAGATGTAAATATCAGGGGAAAACATACTCACGCTGTGTTGCTATCTGGGTTACCAAAGACTTCGCTATTGCACGCGGTTGGTTCCAGGGTTACCCGAAGAAGCTTGGCAATGTTGCAGTTACCCGAATCTTCAATCACGGTAAGGCAACTCCAAAACTAGAAGCTGGAGCAAAACTAGGCGCATCACTTGCAGCCTATGATCACAGACTTGCCTCAGCTGTTGTAACACTTCGAAAGCCTGCTGATTCAAATGGTTTTGTTAACGGACATCCAATGATTCACTCAAGATGGATGCCATCGATTACTCCAGGTCTTGGTAACTCGATGGATCAACTAATTACTATGGGTGGCGTTGATGCTGATCTAGGTACGCCTTGGGTAGGAGATGCTGAACTTACTCTCTCTGATTCAAAGTGGGATGAACTAGCTTCAATACTTCCTGTCAAAGAAATACTGGGTGGTTACTATCGCGAAGTTGGAGTTACCTTCAACGGTGGAACTCTGCTAACAGATAATTCAAATCCTTCGATTTAATAGTCTTCGAAGTATTCCTGAATCTCCCAGTCAGTCACATCTCTAGTTGATGGGTCTGAAACAGCTGCTTCATATCTTTCAATCTCATCGCGCTTCATTACTAAGAAGATTCCAATCAGACCAGTTGACATGTGCTCACGCATACGCTCATTGGCTTCAAGAGCATCAAGTGCCTCAGTAAATGTTGCCGGAAGAGTTGGTGCGGCTTCATTGTCATAAGCCATGCCTTCAGCAGGTGCAGGAACATTAAGTTTTCTAGTAATGCCATCAAGGGCAGCAGCCAAGATTCCTGCGATAACCAAATAAGGGTTAGCGGCACCATCGCCAACTCGAACCTCTAAGCGAGTTCCAGATCCACGCTCTGGTGGAATGCGAACCATGGTACTTCTGTTGTCATAACCCCAGTTGGCTCTATAAGGAGCTAGGGTGTCTGGTCCTAATCTCTTGAAAGCATTTACGGTTGGGTTAGTGAATGCAGTTAGCGCATTCGCATTCTCACATAGACCTGCGATCATCTGCTTGGCAACTTCGCTAAGTTCTGTTCCTTCATGCATCAGGTTTTTACCTTGCTTGTCGGTAACTGAGAAGTGCAGGTGGAAACCAGATCCTCCCTCATCACTCCAAGGCTTACCTAGGAAGGTTGCGTGCTGACCTTCACGATGAACAATGTCTTTGATGGAAGTCTTGAACAAGAAAGTTCTATCCGCTGCATCCATCGCTTCTGAGTGCCATAGGTTGATTTCATATTGACCTGGCGAGAACTCGTGGTTACCGGCGAATACCCCAATGTTTAGTTGATCAAGCATTCGAAGTAAATGTAGGAAGGTGCCCTTTGGGTCAACTAGTGAACCGCTAGTGTAAACACGACCTGTTCGTTCCAGTGATCTCTTAAAGCCACCACCTTCAACACGGTCTGCGATATAGAACTCAAGCTCAGGACCAACAACTGGAACTAGCCCTAACTTCTCATACTCAGCAATAACTTTTCTTAGAACAGTTCTTGGAGAGAACATGTTGGGAGTCAAATCTGGATTTAGTGCATCACCAATAGCGTATGCAACGCCTGGTTCCCAAGGCATTTCATGAATGGTGTCTGGGTCTAATTGAGTAACTAGATCTTGAAGTCCATCGCCTGCAATGCTTTCTGCATCAAGCACATCACCTTGTGTGTTGGTAACCCAAACTCCCTGACAAAAGGCTGGCCCATGGCTAGCTGCTTTCTCCAACTGACCAACGAGCAGGTCTTTGGATCGGGTGATGCCTAGGACATCTGAATAGATGACTCTGAGGACATCAATGCCCTGCTCTTGCAGTTTCTCTCTTAGAGCGGTGAGGTTGGTGCTCATTGCAACTCCTTTGTTACATTTCATTAGGGTTCAAACGATATTTGAATGCTACTTGCTAGTAGCGTAGTAAATAGTCATCTAAACCGAAAAGTTATGAAGGAATTTATGAAAGCTCTATTTATTCAACATGACCACGTCAGCCCAACCGGTTGGGTAGGCGAGGCCCTCGCTCGCCATGGCTTTGAAATGACTGAGGTTCTTGTGGTCCCAGAAAGCTCCTTTGAGAATCCAAATGTTTCCTTCGAATTCCCAGACTTCAATGATTTTGACCTGCTCATTCCCCTAGGCGCACCTTGGGGAGCTTGGGATGACGCCTGTATTGGTAATTGGCTGCAACCAGAACTTGACTGGATCAAAAGAGCCTTAGAGGCTGAAAAACCTGTTTTAGGTATCTGCTTTGGCGGTCAGCTCATGGCACGAGCTCTAGGAGGCTCAGTAGCACCTGGCACTAAGGGTGAAATTGGCTGGACCAACATCTGGTCAGATAGGAAAGATCTAGTCAGTAACGGACCTTGGTTCCAATTCCACTATGACTGCTGGCAAGTGCCTCCTGGAGCAGAAGAGATCGCCCGCAACCCAATTGCATCGCAAGCATTTATCTACGGCCGATCACTCGCTGTTCAATTTCACCCTGAACTAAATGCGGCAGCTCTAAAGGGCTGGCTGGATTGGGGCGGTGCGAAGAAAGTTAGTCAAGATGGCCAAGACCCACAGATCTTGATGGCACAAACTGTGGCTGAAGATGAGGCATCAAAGCAAAGAACATTCGACTTAGTTGATGCCTACCTAAAAGAGATAGCGAAACTTATCTAAGAGTTACCTTCACCGGGAATCTCTTTATTCCATTTACAAAGTTTGAACGTAGGTGATCTATGTCGCCAACTCTTTCAACCTTGTCAACACGAGATAAGAGATCTTCAAACATGATGCGAACCTCTAGGCGAGCTAGCGAGTTTCCCAAACACATGTGAGGTCCACCACGACCAAAAGCCATATGCTCATTAGGGTTCCTCTTCACATCCATTTTGTAAGGGTCAGTGAAGATGGTTGAGTCCCTGTTACCTGAAGCAAACCAAGGAACAACCTTTTGGCCCTTCTTTATTTCAGTACCCTGGAACTCAACATCTTTAGTAGCTGTTCTTCTAAAGTGATATACCGGAGATGCTAAACGAATGAATTCTTCAACAGCCCATGGAATAAGCTCTGGCTCTGCTTGCAATAGAGCCATCTGCTCAGGATTGTCAATTAGGTAGTTCATAGTGTGTGAGATGGTGTGACGGGTGGTCTCGTTACCAGCTACAACTAGAAGCAAGAAGTAAGTGTTGAAGTCTCGCTCTGACAAAGGAATGCCGTCTGACGGTACTTGGTTAATCAAAGTTGAAACTAAGTCTTTACCGTCTTTACCTCTGCGTTCATTGGCTAGGTTCTGGCCGTACTCAAATACTTCTAGAGCTGCTGGAGATCTGAATGGAACCAGACGATACTTCTCGCTTTCAGGATCTTCTAGCAAAATATCTGCGTGTTCAGGATCTGTGTTACCGATCATCCTGTTACCCCACTCAATCAACTTGTCAGTGTCATGATCTGGAACATCTAACATTCGAGCTAGAACACGAATAGGGAAATCAGCAGCAACTTCTTCAACGAAGTCGAAGCTTCCCTTAGCAAAGGCGTTATCCAGAGTAGTTGCGGTTAGTCCTCTTAGGAATGTTTCATACCCTGAAACAGCCTGCGGAGTGAACTCGCCCTGCAGCAATCTTCTAAGTGCTCGGTGACGAGAACCATCGGTTTCTAGAAGAGATCTTCTAGCCTCTTCTTGCTCAGCATCAACTTCTTCTAGGTTGGTGAAGTGCGTTGAGGTAAAAGTATCTGGATCGCGAAGAACCTTAACAATGTCTTGATAGCGAGTAACTGACCAGAAGCCACTGTTTGGCTTCTCCTCTGCATCCCAGTGAATTGGGGCCTCAGCTCGAAGCTTGTCAAAGATGTGCCAGGGAGCTCCACCTTCGAATAGGTCTAGATCTGCAAGGGTTAGGTCTGACAACTGTGTCATTGTTTCTCCGATTGTTAGGATACGAATCATTTTTAGATTACAACGCGAAAGGCCAGAAAACGCCTTTGTGCCCTAAAAGTTATTTAGAACCTAACGATTGGTGGAGAATAGAAGAACCTATTTAGGAGGTAACCCATGGCCGGTCCACATACCCTCGCCGAAACAGAACGGCAGGTAAATGAGAAGCTTGTTCACAAGAACATCAACTTCGAGGCCATGGCCGTTACCTCAAACCTTTTTAGAGCCGCCAACTCAGTAAGAAACCACCTAGAAAGAACAGTGCTAGCCAAATCAGACCTATCTTGGACTGCTTTTGTGGTGCTGTGGGTTACCTGGATCTGGGAACCAATTGAGACTCGGCAGATAGCCATAGAAGGCGGTTTCTCTAAAGCAACTCTTACCGGCGTTTTATCGACCCTGGAAAAGCGAGCGTTGATTACTAGAAGCAAGAGCAAAGACGACGGAAGGCTAGTAATTGTTCAGCTGACCAACAAGGGTAGAAAACTAATGGACACCCTGTTTCCTGCTTTCAACGTCCAAGAAACCGCTGTTGCAAATGTTGTTGCCCAATCAAAACAAGGCCAACTAGCAGATCAACTAAGGGCAATAACTAAATTTGCGGAAGCTAATTCTTAGCAGATTCTGAAACAAACTTTGTAAACAGCTCCATTTGCTGCTGGTTTGTTGGGTAGTTGTCTTCTGGATGCCATTGCACTCCATAAGACCAAGCCTTAGCTTCAATCTTGAATGCTTCAACGTGACCTTCTTCGGCCCTTGCTAATACTTCTAAGCCTTTGCCTAGTTCTTTGATGGATTGGTGGTGGAAGCATGAGCTTTCTAGGACTGGGTTTGTGAGCCCAAGACCTTCTGAATCTTTATCAATCTTGATTGAGTGCATGTAGTGTCTGTGATCTTTATCCATGTGTTGAACGAGTGATCCACCCATAAGCACATTCACCAGTTGAAAGCCTCTGCAGATAGCTAGGACAGGTATTCCATTATCAAAGGCATATCTTGCTATTGAGAAGTCATTCTCATCTTGGCGATCATCAACTCCGTAGAGCTCCTCGGTCTCTGGCTCGTCGCCATACCACTTTGGGTCTATGTCTCCCCCACCTGGGATTAGAACTCCTTGAATGTTTTGGAGTCTTTCTGCCCAGTTAGGGTTCTCAACCGGTAGAAAGGTGATTGGCTCGCCTCCTGCTGCCCAGACTGCCTCTAGGAGTCTGCGGGCAGAGACTACGCCAAGGCTCCTGATTGCAGAGGCATGATCTGTGAACCTGCCAACGATTGCTATCTTTGGGCGGCTAGCCATAGTCTTGCTCCTTGCACGAATCGTTATGAAACATGGGGTTTATACCCCTTAAGTATGCCCTAATATTAATCGTTAGTATCCTAATGAATAGGCAAATTTAAGGACTAGACCAGTGAACACCATAGAAGTTGTTGGCACGCAGATAGACACCCGCCATTACATTGGTGGGCAAAGAGTCGCCTCTTCTGAGACCTTTACTAACACTTCCCCAGTTGATGGTTCTTTCCTTGGTGAAATATCTAGAGGCTCTGCCCTAGAAGCTGACCTGGCTGTTGCTGCCGCACGAAAAGCTTTCCCTGCTTGGGCTGCCCTTGGTCCTAAAGGCAGAGGTGAGCTTCTCTTGAAACTCGCTTCATTAGTTGAAGAGAACATTGAGACTCTCGCTCAGCTTGAAACCATGGATAACGGTTCACTGCTTAGATCCCACCGCCGCGGAGTTATGCCAAGAGTAGCCATGAACATTCGATTCTTTGCTGAGTGGGCAATCAATGAATTACAACATCCTGATTTTGAAACCAGAGGACACACCAACAAAATTTCTTGGGATCCTTCAGGTGTTGCAGTTCTGATTACACCTTGGAATGCTCCTCTTATGCTCGCTACCTGGAAGATTGGGCCTGCTCTTGCATCTGGTGACACTGTCATTCTTAAACCTGCGGAATGGACTCCGTTGAGTGCATCGTACTTTGCAGATCTAACTAAGCAGGCTGGAATACCTGATGGTGTTTTCAATGTTGTTCAAGGTTTTGGTTCTGAAGTTGGAGCAGCTCTGGTAGCCCACCCTGGTATCTCTCGTATTTCATTTACCGGTTCTGTGCCAACTGCAAAGATCATTGGCCGATCGGCTGCAGATAACCTAACTCCAGTTTCTTTTGAACTTGGAGGCAAATCTCCATGTGTTGTTCTAGAAGATGCCGATGTGAATTTAGCAGTAGAGCTAGCAGTAGAACAGTATGACAATGCTGGTCAGGTTTGTTTGTCAGGAACCAGAATCCTTGTTCACGAAAACATCGCTGAAGAGTTTGCTCTGAAGTTCAAGGAAAAGGCTCTGCAGATTATTCAGGGTGACCCAAGAGATGAGGCAACTCAGATCGGTCCTCAGATTCACCAGGTTCACTTCGATAGAGTCAAGGGCTTTGTTGACAGAGCTAAAGACTCTGGTGCCAACATTGTCATGGGTGGTGAGCCTAACAGTGACCTAGGTGGCCTCTATTTCCGCCCAACTTTAGTCATGAACCCAGACCCAACCTCAGAGATTGTTACAGCAGAAGTATTCGGGCCAGTTCTTTGTCTTCAGACCTTCAAAACCGATGAGCAAGCAATCGAGATGGCTAACTCAACTGAGTTTGGTCTTGCTGCAATATTGGTTTCAGGTAACAGAGCAAGAGCAGACAAGGTTGCTAAGGAATTGGTAGCCGGAACCGTTTGGGTCAACTGCTTCTTTGTTAGAGACCTAAGGGCACCTTTTGGTGGGTCAAAGAAGTCAGGTATTGGCCGTGAAGGCGGTAACTGGTCATTTGATTTCTACGCAGATGTGAAAAACACAGTGGTATCACCTAATGGATGGAAGGAATAGATCATGGGAGAAGTAGTAGGAGCAGCATTACTAGCTCACGTACCAACAATCATGTTGCCTGAGGCAGTTCGATACGACATCAATGACGGTAAAGAGCTCTCGCTAGTTCCAGGACTAAAGAAACTTCGCAAAGATGTCTTTGAGACTCTGGACTATGACACAGTGGTTGTTTTAGACAGCCACTGGGCCACAACAGTTGAGTTTGTTATCACATCTGCTGCAGAGAGATCAGGCCTGTTTACCTCTGAAGAACTTCCAAGAGGAATGTCCCAGATTCCTTACGCTATGAAAGGTGACCCTGAATTAGCTAATGCTGTGCATAACTATGCGGAAAAGAACGGTACCTGGGTCACACCTATTGCGGACCCGCACCTACCAATCTTTTATGCAACAGTAAATCTTTGGCACTATCTAGGCAGAGGACTAGATGACAAGAAATGGATCTCCATGTCTGTTTGTCAAACTGGAACACACGAAGATTTCCTTCGTGCAGGTCGGGCTCTAGGTGAAGCAATTAGAGACAGTGATAGAAAAGTACTTCTTCTTGCCTCTGGTGCTCTTTCACACACGTTCTACAAACTTCGTGATCTACGTAAGCACGAAGCGTCTGACCCTAAGCACATCTACTCCGATCTAGCTCGTGAAATGGATTACGAGAGACTCGAGTGGATGAAGAATGGTGAACACGGCAAGATACTAGAAACCATGCCTGAATTCTCTAAGGTAAAGCCGGAAGCTAACTTCTACCACTGGCTAGCTATGGCTGGTGCAACAGGTGAAGAGCTAAACACAGCAAAGGGTGTTTTGTACTCAGAGTATGAGAACTCCATTGGCACAGGCCAAGTGCACGTTTATTTCCCTAAGCCAGAAGGTGGCTTCCCTAAGGCTAAGGACTTGGTGCTATCCCGTGACTGAATATAGAAGAATCCTGATTGATGGATACCCGGCCCTAGTAGAACGCAAGGGTGAGGATCTAGTTGCAGGGGATGGACGCGTGGTGGCTATCAAGGATGCGGTTCACTTGTCTCCGGTTGAACCAACCAAGATCATTGCCGTTCACTTGAACTATGACTCTAGAACTCAGGAGTTCATGACCAAGCTACCTGCTGCTCCAACTTACTTCCATAAACCAATTACGGCCCTCAACTCACATAACGGTGCTGTGGTACGACCAGCAGGACTTAAATGGTTGAACTACGAAGGTGAAATCGTAATTGTTATTGGTAAGACCTGCAGAAACATCTCTCCTGAGGAAGCTGGCGAATACATAGCTGGCTACACCATCGGTAATGATTTTGGTCTTCATGACTTTAGAGATACCGATGCAGGTTCCATGCTTCGAGTTAAAGGTTCAGACACTCTAGCGCCAGTTGGACCAGGTCTTGTTACTGACTGGGACTTCAAAAACAAGTTCATAAGAACATATGTGAATGGGGTTGTGAAGCAAGAAGATAACACCGACAACATGGAGTGGGATATGCACTACCTAGTTGCTGATATCGCTAGAACCATAACTCTGGTGCCAGGCGACATGTTGTTCTCAGGTACCCCAGCTAACTCAAGACCAGTTGAGCCAGGCGATGTTGTAGAGGTTGAGGTAGAAGGTCTAGGGAAACTAACTAACCACATCGTCGAAGGTCCAACAAGTATCCGAACAGATGTTGGAGCTCAACCTACTTCTTCTGAAGAAGTGGTTTCAACCGCTCTCGGTGGAGACTGGGAGTTCAGAGGAATTCGAACCCCATCTAAAGATCTTTACCCGTCGACCGTTGAAGAAAAGGAATAGCAAATGATCAAAGTCGAAGTCGATATGTCTAAGTGTCAGCACTATGGGCAGTGTGTATTTGAAGCTCCAGACATCTTTCGTTTGAATTCTGACGACAAGCTTGAATACACGGCAGAAGCCGATGATTCAGAGCGAGCAAACATAGAGGCAGCAATTGATGTCTGCCCTATGCAAGCCATTCGTATCGTCGAATAAGTAATGAACCATCCCGTAGTCATCGTTGGCGCATCCATGGGAGGATTGCGAACAGCTGAATCACTACGACGTTTTGGCTACGCCGGGCCAATCACAATCATTGGTGAGGAAGCTCACAAGCCATACAACAGGCCTCCCCTATCTAAAGAAGTCCTTGCCAATGAGGTGACTCACGAGGCTGTTGCCTTTGAAGAACGAGCTGCAACAGCAGATGTGAACTGGGTCTTAGGAACTAGAGCAGTATCAGTAGATCAACAACACAACACCGTCACAGACAGCACAGGTATGGTTCATCCATACTGTGCCCTAGTAATTGCAACTGGACTGAGACCTCGAAGGCTAAACCTGCCCAATGGTGATCTAGCCGGTAGGCATGCCCTAAGAACTCTCGATGATGCCATCAACCTCAGAGCAGAACTAACTCCTGGTGCAGATGTCGTAATTGTTGGTGGAGGTTTTATTGGTTGCGAGGTAGCAGCCACAGCCGCCAAGTTGGGTTGTGATGTAACTGTGGTGCATAACTCGGCTCATCCAATGCTTAGACCGCTAGGCACTGAACTTGCTCGACAGATGCAACTTAGGCATGAAGCCGAAGGTGTCCGCTTTCTTCTAAATCGTTCTGTAGTAGGACTCACAGGAGAAACGAGAGTCCGCGAGGTTCACATTGATGATGGCAGAAGTATCAAGTGTGATGTTTTGATCGAAGCCGTTGGCTCTCATTCAAACACTGAGTGGCTAGAAAGCACCAGCATCGACCTAAGTGACGGTGTCTTAGTTGATAGCGCTATGAGAGCCATTAGCTCTTCAGGAAGTGTTATCCCTAATGTGTATGCAATCGGCGACGTTGCTAGATTCGCTAATCCAATATTTGATAATGTCCCAAGAAGAGTAGAACACTGGAACATACCAACAGAAACTGCAAAAAGAGCTGCTGCAGTGATAGCTGCTCAACTAAACGCGGATGAGAAATTTGAATCACTTATTCAGGACCAGTTCACTCCAGTACCATCGTTCTGGAGTGATCAGTACGATATACATTTGCTAGCTTTTGGTTCACTTGGGCTAGCCGATAAAGTGACTTTGGTTGCCGGTGATGCAACTGATGAGTGCGTGTTTGAATATCACCGTGGTGAAGATTTAGTTGGTGTTTGTGGAATTGGAATGAGAAGCGTTGTGCAAAGTTATCGAGCTAAGTTCATTTAGGAGAAAACCATGTCAAAAGAATTCGATCTAGATATAACCTTTGAAGAAAGAGAACCAGACCTTAGCCACCTATCAGCTAAAGAACTAGAAGTTGCAGTCAGCGCACTGCCTGAGGCACTAAAGCATGTGGCCCACGGCTTGCTGATTGAGAAGCGAACTATGAGTGATGTTTCCCAAGACCTTGGGATCAGACAAGCTGAATTAGTATCTAGGTTGCACAGAGCAAAGCTGATTATTGCTCAAACCAAAGATAACTAGCGTTGCGGCTACTTGCATCGACCCATTTTGTAGTCACCAAATACATGCTGAGCGGTCAGCGACTGAACCTCTTGACCGACACCAGCAAGTTCGATGGTGCCACCTGGAAGCCCTGAATCAAGCATTCCAGACATCGCGTCCACGTTCTCAACTGAGAGTTCCTCAATACTTTTACCAACTGAAACACAGACTTCCAGCTTGCCTGGATCATTGAAGTAAACCCAGTGAACCTCACTCTTGGCATCTTCGAACGCTTCTACTTTTCCCTCAAATCTGAATTTTGTTTTGTACTCGGTAATCATATTTCTTGCAAACTCAGCATTGAAGGGCGGTAGCTTCATGTTCGATCTTCTATAGTACGCAAAGGTATCCAGCATCGCAGCTAGCTGAACTTTGCTATCTGAATAGTCTGGAATGGAATCTATGGGATCTGGGGTGTCATAGTTTGTAGAAGTTATGAGGCTGTACTCAAATTTCTCTTTAGCAAGTTTGCTTGTGTCTGTGTTCAGCTCAGGTAAAGCTTCAGAGTAATCAACCGGTGAGACTTGCGAACCTGAGAGTTGAATCGCAAACGGTGCGCCGTTAGAAGCCTCGCCTTGAATAAAGTAAGCAGGTGAGAACCAACCCCAGCCAACACTTCTTGGATAGGAAGTCATCACACTTTCACAACGTGCCTGTGACTTATTAGAGAGCTTCTGCATTTGAGTGTCGCCAGGTATCGAATCTTCGGTAGCACCTAGCTGCTTAGCAAATTCAAGAACCTCAGTGCAGATTTCGGCATGCTTCTCCCCTAGAAATTTGTCTGTGTAAGTCAATAGGCAAGTATCAGGAGATTCAAAGCCTTCCAAGCAAGGTAGGCCGCGGTTGTATACGGCGGAGCCAGGTTCATTAAAGCTTGGCAATAGATTCATATTGTCAGTGACTTGAGCTAGGTACTCTGCTGCTTGAGGACTTAGCTCTACTACCGAAGGGGCGGGATCTGGATTCAATTGACTGTTCAGATTGTTGTTGTAACCAATTATTAAGACCACCAACCCGATGGGTATTAGTAGTGTGCTTAAGCAGGTAAACCCAATCACTCTGGCTACTATCGTTCCAGTACTAGCCCTTGGTTTGGTTACTTTGGGTTCTTGGTTTACCGGTTGCTCTTGGAAATCAGTGCTCATGTCTTCCCCTCCAGAACTATACAAATGATTCTGGCAAGAGACTTACACAGTATTCGGTATCGACATAGTCCCCACTTTAGGGGACTTATGATGCTACCTAGACGGGAACAGTACCCGCGTTTACTTTGGAATAATGCCTAATCGGCGTAATCGATCAAGTGCCCCATCTTCAATAGGTGAATCAGGGCCGATTAGCAGCTGAAGAGCTCTGAGTGAAACTCTGGTCAC
>CANLCU010000024.1 GCA_947489135.1 Micrococcales bacterium | reverse complement strand
ATGGTTATCACCATTGAACTAAATGAAAAGAAGATGGAATTCTTACTAGGTTCAGCTGAAATGGCAGAGAACACAGACATGAGTGTTTACTCACCAGATAGCCCTATGGGAATAGCAATCATGGGTGCCAAGATCGGTGAATCAGTTTCATACACAGCACCTAATGGCAAAACTTTGACTGTGAAGATCGTTTCAGTCAAACACTTCGAAGGCTAGTCTTCTCTAGCTTCCATGATTCTTGGCTTTAGGCCTGCTTCTTTTAGAGCCTTGATTACTTCTAGTGTGTGTTCATGACCTGATGTTTCAACTGAAAGATTTAGTTCAACCTCAGAGATGTTCAAACCAAGGCCGTGTCTAGTGTGTAGAACTTCAACAACGTTGGCGTTAGCCTTAGCGATCACAGCAGCTGTCAAAGACAGCTGACCTGGACGGTCAGGAAGCATGACAGAGATTGTTGTGTAACGCTCAGCAGCTGCTAGACCATGTCTAACTACTCTCTGAAGTAGAAGTGGATCCATGTTTCCACCAGAAAGAATTACAACAGTATTTCCCTTTAGTTTTAGCTTGCCAGCAAGAATAGCTGCAACACCAACAGCACCAGCAGGTTCAACTACCTGCTTAGCTCTTTCCAAAATAACCAAGATTGCTTTAGCAATCTCGTTTTCACTAACAGTGACAACCTTGTCGATGTTCTTCTTGATTAGTTCAAAAGGAATACGTCCTGGCCTAGAAACCGCAATACCATCGGCAATTGTTGGGGTGATAGCAACTTCAGTTAGCTTGCCCTTTTTGAGTGATGTTACATAAGGAGCAGCATGCTCTGACTGAACACCGTAGATCTTTACTTTTCTACCATTAGCTTTAGCCTTTAGTTTTGCTGCAACTGCAACACCAGCAGCAAGTCCGCCTCCACCGATAGCAACAACGATGTTGTCTACCTCAGGTAGTTCATTCAAGATTTCTAGACCAACAGTTCCCTGACCTACGACAACATCGATGTGATCAAAAGGTGGAATAAAGACTGCATGCTTCTTCTCTGCATATTCTTTAGCTGCTTTTAGGCAATCAGCGAAAGTGTCACCGGTTAGGACTACTTCTGCACCATATCCACGGGTAGCTGAAACCTTAGGTAGTGATGCT
The DNA here is from genome assembly GCA_947489135.1 of Micrococcales bacterium. Lineage (GTDB taxonomy): Bacteria > Actinomycetota > Actinomycetes > Actinomycetales > Microbacteriaceae > Rhodoluna. The sequence continues at coordinate 12,944 of CANLCU010000024.1, read as the reverse complement.
CCTACTGGCATAAAGATCTTTGCTGAGATTCCTAGTTCTCTTGCTGCAAGAGCAACACCTTGAGCATGGTTACCAGCACTAGCTGCAACCACTCCGCGCTTACGTTCTTGAGCAGTCAGCTTAGACATGCGGTTGAAGGCTCCGCGAACCTTATAGGCACCAGTTCTTTGCAGGTTCTCTGCCTTTAGAAAGACTTGACCGCCAGTCATCTCAGACAGGTAACTGTTTAGAAGTAGAGGTGTCTTCTTGGCAATGGCAGCAACATTTAGCGCTGCAGCTTCAAAGTCTTCAAGAGTGGGGCTAACCACTGGAGTTTCATTAGGCATTTGTTCTCTCTTACCTGTTTTATAAGAGTTTAGTCGCCCTAGGCTAATGGCCACCACAAGCCTGTAATCAAGTGAAACATGGCTTCTTGACTAGCAATAAAGTATTTAGAGGACAAAGGAAGCAGATGGCCAACTCACTCTCAGCTAAGCAAGCAAAGCTATTGGCTTTGCATGCCTGTGGGCTGGACACGAGGCAGGATAAGACTGTTCTAGATGTCATTACCCGCTTTGGGATGTTGCAGATCGATAGTGTCAATGTCTTTGAACGTGCCCACTACATGCCGCTATTTAGCCGTCTGGGCTCTTATGGCAAGAAGGACTTGGATTCCCTGACCGGAGGAAAGAATCCAACTCTGATTGAGTATTGGGCTCATCAGGCAAGTTTTATCAAGACAGAAGACTTTCCGCTATTTGATTGGCGTATGCAGTGGTATCGAGATAGAGCGAGCCTTGCTGGAAGCTTTGAGAAAGAGAATAAGAAACTTGTTGCCTGGATCAAAGCAGAACTCCTAGCTAATGGTCCTATGACTTCCAGTCAGTTTGAACATGAAGAGAACAAGAGACAGGGTTCTTGGTGGGGTTGGAGCAATGTTAAGAGAGCTCTAGAGCGAATGATCTTCCAAGGAGAACTAATTGCTGCTGGACGGCAGAACTTCAGCAGAATCTATGCTCTTCCCGAACAAGTAATTCCTACCAAGATTCTCAACAAGAGTGTTGATCACATCAAAGCTCAGGAACAACTGATTTCTAATGCATCAAGGCTTATGGGGGTTGGCACACTAAAAGACATTGCTAATGTCTACTGTCAAAACGCAACTGAAGTAAAGCCAATACTTGCATCTCTTTTAGAACTGGGAGTGATCCAAGAAGTAATAGTTGAGAACTGGAAAGATAAAGCCTTTATTCACAAAGACTTTATAGATTTCAACTTCAAAGAGATAAAACCGACACTCACTACTGTGCTCTCCCCCTTTGACCCACTTACCTGGCAAAGAGAAAGAGCTCTAAGAATCTTCAACTTTGATTACCGTATTGAGATCTACACCCCTGAACCAAAGAGAATCTATGGCTACTACAGCCTGCCAACGCTGCATAAAGACAACCTGGTAGCAAGAATAGATCTCAAGTCGGATCGACAAAATAAAACACTCTTAGTTCAATCTGCTTGGCACGAGAAATATCTAGCACCTAAAGAGGTTGAAGCTTCAGCGAAAGCAATCTCAAAACATTTAGTTGAGGTTAGAAAATGGCAGGGACTGGAGTCAATTGAATCTAAGGGTAAAGGAAACTTAACTGTTTAGAAGAGTTACTACTCGACTACTTCAGCACCGAAGCCGTCATAGCTTCCGCCATTACCTTCAACCACAAACAGAACTGCTTTGAAGGCTTGAACAAAATCATCATCTAGAGCGTCTTCTCTAGTAGCTAGAAGGCTGACCTTGAATAGCCCTGCTTTAGCTAAAGAAACTTCATAGCCAATAGAGCTCAAGTCTTCTGCTACCTTCTTGGCATTGTCTAACTTGCGGAAGTAAGCGAAGTGTTCAACTGGTCTTGGCTGATCTAAACGATCTCCGTGCTCTGTTCTAACCTTGAGCTGCTCTTCCCAACGAACTAGTTCTTCTTGGAATCTTTGTTCTAACATGAGCTCCCCCTTCTAAGAAACTACTTAGAATTTAGCACCGATTGTTCCCAGGCGTTCAATTCTCTTGTCTAGTGGTGGGTGGGTTGAGAATAGTCTCTGAGCTACTGATGGCTTGATTGGATCGCTGATATACATGTGGGCCATAGATGAAGATGCTCTCTGCATTGGCTTTCCATAGTCTCGAAGCTTAGCTAGAGCACCTTGAAGACCTTCAGGGAATCTAGTGATTTCAGCTCCTGTTGCATCAGCTAGATACTCTCTTTGTCTTGAAACAGCAGCACTAACAAGTGGACCGATAAGAGCTGAGACAATCCAGGCGACGATTCCGAAGGCAATTAGAAATATGGCTAGCTGGCCGCTGTCCTTGTTTCTCGAGTGACTTGAATAGAAAGCCATTCGAATGAAGAAGTCAGCCAAGATACCAACAGCACTAACAAGGCCAAAGACAATGGTTGAAACTCTAATGTCGTAGTTCTTTACGTGAGCCATCTCATGGGCCATAACGCCTTGAAGTTCATTGTCATCCATGATGGCAAGTAGTCCTGTTGTTGCAGCAACTACTGCATGCTTAGGATCTCTTCCTGATGCAAAGGCATTAGGAGCTTCATCTTTGATTAGATACACCTTAGGCATTGGCATACCTTCTGAGATTGAAATGTTTTCAACTATTCGCCAAAGCCTTGGGTTATCTGCTTTAGTGATTTGAACTGCCCCTGAGGCAGCAACAGCAAATGCTCCAGCTGCGTAGTACTGAATAAGTGCATACAAGGCAACAAAGCCAATAATCATAAAAGCTGAGGAACCATAGCCGGTTGCATAACCGGCATAGGTTGCCAAGCCTCCAATGAGGAGAACAAAGAAGATGATTATGAGGACAGTGTTCCGCTTATTAGCAGCTATCGCTGAATACATTTAGTAATTCCTAAAAAAGGTTTTAGAACTTGACCTGAGGTGCATTCTGAATAGCTGCTAGATCTGCAACTTCATAGAATGCACGCTCAACAAATCCAAGACCCTTAGCAAAGAATGAGTTAGGCCATACCTGGATCTTGGTGTTTAGTTCACGAACTCCACCGTTATAGAAGCGACGAGAAGCCATGATCTTGTCTTCAGTGTCAGATAGCTCTGCTTGAAGAGATAGGAAGTTCTGGCTTGCCTGAAGAACTGGATATGCTTCAGCAACTGCGAATAGAGACTTCAATGCACCCTGCAGCATGTTCTCCGCTTCAGCTGCCTTGTGTGGATCAGCTAGTGCTTCTCCTGAGATAGTTGCAGCTCTTGCCTTGGTTACGTTTTCGAAGACTTGAGCTTCGTGTTTGGCATAACCCTTAACAGTCTCAATGAGGTTAGGAATTAGATCTGCTCTTCTCTTGAGCTGCACGGTGATATCGCTCCATGCTTCATCAACACGAATGTTTAGACGGACAAGTCCGTTTCGCATGCTGACAAACCAGATGCCACCAATTACTACAACACCTAAAACAACTAAAAGAACTGACAGAATTTCCATTACATCTCCTTGTTAGAACCGCACTTAGCGGCATTGGAATAAGCCTAAGGTTTGTAAGGGGTTACAGGCAGTAATCTCAGTATTCTCTAAGCGAACTAGGACGGTGCCCCCAGTGGGACTCGAACCCACACTGGGACGATTTTAAGTCGTCTGCCTCTGCCATTGGGCTATGGGGGCGCACCTATTTAGTTCTTGACTAAGCCTTAGGACGTGATGCCCAGGTCTCAAAGATCTGGCGAGGGTTCTCGGTAGCAGCAATAGAGACGATGTCACGCTTGAAGATGAAGTTAGAAACCCAACCCATAATGACTCTGTGCTTACGCTCGAACATTGGCATAGCTAGACCGTGGTAAACACGGTGAGCACACCAAGCTAAGAAGCCCTTGAGGACAATGTTTCCTGACTGGAAGACACCGTTGTAGAGACCAAGACCAGCAACTGCTCCTAGGTTCTTGTGCTTGTATTCCAGGATGCCTTCATTTCTAAGAGTGGATACAAGGTTCTTAGCAAGTAGCTTGCCCTGACGAACAGCGTGCTGAGCGTTAGGAACGCAGTAACCACCAACGCCACCACCAGTTAGATCAGGAACAGCGGCAACGTCTCCAGCTGTCCATGCTCCTTCTACTGCTTCGCCTTCTTTATTAACCTGAAGAGTTGGTAGAGCAAGGATTCTTCCTCTTTCATCAAGGGGAAGGTCAGTGTTTTTGTTGAATGGAGATGCCATAACACCAGCAGTCCATACGATTACATCGCTCTCAAACTTTTCACCTGTTGAAAGTTCAACAACACCATCGGCAGCTGATAGTAGCTGAGTGTTTAGGTGAACGTTTGCTCCACGACGATCTAGGTCAGAAAGAACCCATTCAGAAGTCTTCTGTGAAACCTCAGGCATGATTCTGCCCATAGCTTCAATTAGGTGGAAGTGGACATCAGCAAATGTAAGACCTGGGTAGTAGCGAAGTAGGTAAGAAGCTAGGTTACGCATTTCAGCGAATACTTCAATACCAGCAAAGCCTCCACCAACAACTACGAAGGTAAGCAGTCTGTCACGAGCAGGACCTGCAGGCATGTTTACTGCCTTATCAAAGTTAGTCAGAATACAGTTACGAATTTCAATTGCTTCTTCAACGGTCTTTAGACCAATAGCGAAATCAGCAACACCTGGAATAGGGAAAGTTCTTGAAACAGCACCCGCAGTCATAATGACCTGATCGTATGATTGCTTGATTTCACCAACAACAGGAAGAACAATTGTTGCTACCTTGTTGGCGTGATCAATGTTGGTCATGGTGCCATTGATGATGTTGGTCTTTGGAAGGTGTCTGCGGTGAGAGACAACTGTGTGTCTAGCCTCAATCGAACCAGCAACTACCTCAGGTAGAAATGGCTGGTAAGTCATGTATGGAAGTGGGTCAACTAGAGTGACCTCTGCCTCACCTTTACCTAGCAGTTTCTCTAGTTTGAATGCTGTGTAGAAACCGGCGTAACCGCCACCGACGATCAAGATTTTTTGCATGCTGGTATTTCCTAAGTTTTTTGGACTTTTAGTGAGAGCTTCTGTGCGCTCCTTTGATTTTACTGGGTTGGCTACCTTACATCTGCACTTACTCGCATCAAAGCCAGCTGCTTCTAGGCTCAAATCACCAATTAGGTTGAATCCAGGGCCTTTAGCAAGAGAATGGGCTGCCAATGCGTGCAAGCACTTGACTCTAGTAGGCATTCCCCCAGCACTTATTCCTGCTATTTCCTCAACCTGATCAATAGCTTCACGCTCTGAGATGTAGTCCTCATGAGCCTTTAGGTAGTTAGCAGCTAACTCTTTATCCTCAGCTAAACGATCCTGCAGAGTAACCATGAAACCATCTGCCTCTAGACCACTTAGAGCAGCTGAGGTAGCAGGGTGGGTTAGGTAGTAGAAGGTAGGGAAAGGTTCACCGTGAGAGAGTCTTGGAGATGTTTGAACAACCATTGGTTTGCCACAAACACAACGAGCTGCAATACCTAATACATCTCGCATAGGTCTACCTAGCTGAGCTTGCATTTCAGCAAGATCTGCTTCTGTTGCTTTAGTTATTGACATTATTTGCTTGCTTGAGATTTAGTTTTAGAAACTGGTTGATCTAGACCTGCTCTAATTACTGATTGCATTAGACCTTTAGCCCAGTCTTTCTTGGTTGTGCCAATAGTTTGAGAGAAATCTGCACTGCTCTTCTTTTGAGCAAGTAGTGCACCAACAGTTCCACTGGTATCAGAAAGGTTTAGGCCATCGGCATCCAGAACTAGATAGCTAATTTCACCTGGCACAACATAGAACAATCTATCTCTAGCTTGAGCGCGGATATAAACAGGATCATCCCAGCGCTTTTTCTCTTCAGTGATGTTCTCTAGGTTCTCTTTAGCAGCATCTAGTTTTGCCTGCAGTTGATTGATCTGAGTCTGCATAACAAAATAGTCGCTGATTCTAGGTCCAACAGAAGAAACACCAAAGACAATGAGTCCTATTGTCACAAGGGTTGAAGGAGTCCAAGAGAATCGGTTAGATACTCTTTGTCTAACAGTGCCGACCTTTGTTTGAGCAGATGCTCGAACATTGACCTTCCTGTTTGGATTCCTAGTTGCCATAAGTTTTATTAGGCCTTGTAGCGAGGGAAAGCTGCTGCACCTGGGTAGTAAGCAGCATCAGCTAGTTCTTCTTCAATACGTAGTAGCTGGTTGTATTTAGCAACTCTTTCGCTTCTAGCAGGAGCACCTGTCTTGATCTGTCCTGCGTTAGTTGCAACAGCAAGGTCAGCGATGAAGGTGTCTTCTGTTTCACCTGAACGGTGAGAGATGATTGCCTTCATGCCTGATCTCTGAGCTAGAGCAACTGCATCTAGAGTCTCTGTAAGAGTTCCGATCTGGTTTACCTTAACCAAGATTGCGTTACCTGCTAGCTCATCAATACCCTTCTGCAAACGAGCAGGGTTTGTAACATACAAGTCATCGCCAACAAGCTGAACCTTATTTCCAAGAGCAGCAGTAATCTTTGTCCAACCAGCCCAGTCATCTTCAGCTAGTGGATCTTCAATAGAAACAAGTGGGAAGTCAGCAACGAGAGTCTCGTAGTAAGAAATCATTTCTTCACGAGTTAGCTCTTTACCTTCAAAGCTGTAACGCTCTGTCTTTTCGTCATAGAACTCAGTGGCTGCAACATCAAGAGCAAGACCGAAGTGCTTACCTAGAACATATCCTGAACCGTTAATTGCTTCTGAGATAAGTTCTAGAGCTGCACGGTTAGTTGGTAGATCAGGAGCAAAGCCACCCTCATCGCCAAGACCGGTTGCTAGGTTCTTTGAGTTAAGTAGAGCCTTTAGTGCGTGATAAACCTCAGTACCAGCACGAAGTGCTTCTGAGAATGAATCAAAACCAATAGGAACGATCATGAACTCCTGGATGTCTACACCGTTGTCAGCGTGAGATCCACCATTGATGATATTCATCAATGGAACAGGAAGTGTGTAAGCGTTAGGTCCACCTAGGTAGCGGTATAGCGGCTGACCAGTTGACTCAGCAGCTGCACGAGCGTTAGCAAGGGATACACCAAGGATTGCGTTAGCTCCTAGGTTTGACTTGGTTGGAGTTCCATCCATACGGATAAGTTGTGCATCAACAAGTCTCTGATCTAGAGAATCAAAATCAATGATTCCAGTCTCATCGTGACCAATCTCATCGATTACTGCCTTAACAGCATTCTGAACACCCTTACCTAGGTAACGCTTCTTGTCACCATCACGTGATTCGTGAGCTTCAAAAGCTCCAGTAGAAGCACCTGATGGAACAGCTGCTCGACCAAAGGCTCCATCACTTAGTAAAACTTCAACTTCAATAGTTGGGTTTCCTCTTGAGTCAAGAATCTCTCTTGCGCCTACTGCATCAATGATGGACATGGTTCTCCTAGATAGTTATTCGATTGGGGCTATAAAGCCTAAAAACACGCCTTCGGGTCACTACAAGTTTAGTTGCTGATGGCCTTAAAGCTCAGTTCCACAGTTTCTGCCCCAACTAGAGCAAACTCACTAAACCCATTAGCCATAAGGCTATCTAGCAAGACATTGAGCTTTTTAGGCTTGATCTCTAAACGAACAGCCTTACCTGAGGCAATCAGTTGCTTCTGGAAAGCAACTGCCTTATTTATAACCTCAAGTGAACTATCTTCAAGAACTAGCACTACCCCAGCTGATTTGCCCTGAGTCTCAACTAGCTCAATAACTCTCTCAAAGCCAATAGAGATACCAACAGCAGGAACATCAGTTCCTAGCCATTTACCAACCATGCCGTCATAGCGACCACCGCCACCAATAGCAGAGCCTGTTCCAGGTAGTTCTATTTCAAAGATGGTGCCGGTGTAATAACCCATGCCTCTAACCAGAGTCGGATCAAAGCGAAGACGACCCTCTGACACAGCACTAAAGATAGGGTCAAGAATCTCAGGAACAGTGGTGTCAGCTTTAGAAAGCCAAGCACTAGCTTTATCTGCTACAGCATCCCCTAGACGTTCTCTAAGTTCAGTAACAACACCAGTGGCTTCAATCTTGTCTAGCTTGTCGATGATGATCATCGCTGAAGAACGATCTTCTTCTTTAACTCCAAAGCCATCTAGTAGAGAGGTAAGCAGTTCTCGATGATTGATTCGAATAACTGCCTTGTTTAGACCCAGAGCATCAAGAGCAGCAAGAGAAGCATTCAGTAGTTCAATCTCCGCTAGAACGCTGCCATCACCAATGATGTCGATATCGCACTGCATGAACTGACGGTAACGACCTTTTTGTGGTCGTTCTGCTCTCCAGACAGGACCCATCTGAATAGCTTTGAATACTGAAGGAAGTTCATTTCTATTTGTTGCATAGAACCTAGTTAGCGGAACAGTTAGATCAAAACGTAGACCAAGGTCCGCTAGAGCATCAACAGAAGACATCTCTTCCAGAGCACTATCTAGCTCAGCCCCTCTTTTCATAACCCGATAGGCAAGCTTTTCGTTATCTCCACCCTGACCTGAAGTCAGACGCTCTAGGTTCTCTAAAGAAGGAGTTTCAACCTCCTGGAACCCAAAGGAAGAGTAAACACCCCTAATAGCCCCTAAAATACTCTCCCGCTTAGCCTTCTCTAGAGGTAGGAAGTCCCTCATACCTCTAGGTGGGTTTATGTCTTTAGCCATGGGTCAAGTTTGGCAGATAAGTTACCAAACTTAATTGAATTTAAGTTTTATATCTACGCCCAAGTCTTGGGCTAGCGAGGCAGAAACTATCTCCCAATACATCCTGGAACGAGCTTCATACTCTTCGGCAGTCCAATTCTCACCATTATCTATAGAGGCAACTCGATACGGAGCGATCGATGCCTCAACTGCAGTTGGAAGTTCGACTTTCTGGGTAAGAGCTAAGGTAAGCACTGCTTTTGAGTGGCTATACACAGTCTGCTTATCTACTGGCTCGGATGCACCTGCACTGGAGTTATCGGTGGAATGCAGCAGAGTCAAGTTTCCAATTTTGTGTGTGTATTCCCCCGCAGAATCTGCAGACTTAGGGAAAATGTGGTCGATGTCAAAGCCTGGCAAAGAGTTCTTCTTGCTGTGCTTCGAAGTAGTCAAGAAGTCCGTCATTGTGAAATTGATTGTCGGAGCCTTTTGATTCACTACGAAATTGTCTTTTGCCAAGGTGTAGCGAATTCTCTTCAGCTGCCCAGGAGTTCCGTCATATCTAAGCGCGAAATGTCTCTGCTCTGCCACATCAAACAACTCTTGAATCGCTCGAGTTTCAAATGCAAGAGCTGCATCTATGTCATCTGTAGATGACTCAACAGTCAATTTTGAAATTTCATTTGACCAGATTGGTACAAGCTTTTCAAATGACTGTGAACGTTCAGCTGCTAGCAACGACAGAATTGATCGAGCAGTTAGTCTCTTACTTAGGTGAGCAAATTGACTTTGTGATAAATGGGATCCAGCAAGTTTGACTCCAATTCCTTGTGTGAAGTTAAAGAAACTGGTTTCTTGTGCCGGAGCGTCCGCTTCGCTTGTTGGGGTCTTAGACTGGAGCAGATTTGCAAGAGCTTTGTGCTTTGAGGAGATTAAATCAACTAGTTTAAGGCAGCCGTCTTCGCTTGAGACTAGCTCCTTAGTCTTTATGTAGAGCTCGCCCTCCTGCACTTTGACCCGAAGAGCCGCCTGTCGAAGCTGGCGAAGCAGGTACTCGATGGAACCTAACTTTCCTTTGTTCATTAAGTTACGTTCTGCTTCTGACCAAGTTTCTGCAGCCCATTGATAATCAGATTCAGACGCGATGTTTTGCAATAACCTATTCTTCAACAAATCGGCGTTGGTTAGTTGAGATCCTCTGTTGTTTACCCTTTCAAAGAAATCAGTAGCTTGGTCGACTGACTCAAGGGTTAACCTTCCTAAGTACACTTTTCCGATAATTCTTCTTGAGAAATTAATCAGAGTTTCTTTGTCTGCATCAGGTATTGCTTCGTCAAGCTTGTTTTCAATGACTTCAAAAGCTGTGACTAAATTCTCTTTTGACCTAGTGTCTTTGGGGAGGTCCTCGATTGGAGTTCCGTTTAGATAAGCCACAACCGACTCGGAGGCATTTCCAGACATTGATACTCGCAGGCCTTCATCGCTTTGATAAAGAGCGTTTGTGGTTTCCATCATTTGATGGGCAGAAGCCTGAACAGCTTCAAGTCTCTTGTGAAGGACTGCAAAGAGAACCATCAAAGTCGTAGCTCGCTGTTGACCGTCGATTAGTTCATAGTCAAAGTCCGAATTTGGAAGGCTTGCGGCAATTGCCTCACCCAAGAGATAGTACTCATCGTTCGACAATGCAAAAGTTGTGATGTCGTCCATGAACAAACCGATTTCCACATCCCCCCAGGTGTAATTCCTTTGATAGCGAGGGACACGATAGGTAGAGGCAAAAAACTCAGAGAGTTTGTAGTTTCTAATTTCTGGAACAGCCATGTTTAGCCCCTTATGTATCTAGTTGAGAACGACAAGATCATTAGATCATGAAATGCATAGAGGGCATAGCTGTTCCCGACTATTTAATCCTCAACCCCAATAACCCCAGCATCACTAGCAGCTAGTACTTCTGCTTTCCTGATGTCGTCTGAGAGATCTCTTACTGCTGTTCTTAGGGCTCTTTCAGGGTCTAGGTCTTTAGTCTTAGCTGCTTGGACTATGGCTAGAAGTAGGGCTCCTAGTTGTTCTTCTGTGTCTAGCTGGATTGGAGACTGTGTGTCTTTATCTAAGAGGTTTATCTTCTGGGCTTTGCCTATTACTTTGCTGGCTAAAGCAAGAGCTGGCATTCCTTGAGGAATGCCGTCTAATACAGATGCTCGTTCTGGTTTCTCTTTTTGTTTGTGGTTATCCCAGTTGAGCATTACATCATTGCCTGTGTTGGCTTTGTACTTCTCTAGTTCTTCGGGTGTGCCAAATACGTGAGGGTGTCTACCCTCCATCTTCTCTCTTGTGAACTTAGCAACATCTTCGATGTTGAAAGGTTCTCCTAGAGAACCTGCTTGAGCTAGATCTGAATGGAAGACAACTTGGTAGAGAACATCGCCTAGTTCTTCTAAGACATCTTCTCTAGTTCCTGACTCAATGGCATCTATGAGTTCATAGGTTTCTTCTAGAAGGTATTGAACTAGAGACTCATGGGTTTGTTCACTATCCCAAGGACAGCCTCCAGGAGATCTAAGAGTGTTGGCTGTTTGGATTAGTTTGTCTAGTTCGCTCATGTTGCTAGTTTGCCAGACACTGGGGATAACTTAGGTGGTGAAGTTCTCGACATGCTGTAATTGACCGCATGTCATCTGAAGGCTCTAGCTGGTCAATCACTTACTTTGATGAAGACAGATTTATTCGAAGCGTCAAGGAACTGCCTCAAGATACACAAGTTCTAATCAAAATTGCTATTAGACATATCCTCACTAAGCAGGGGCTTTCCTTGGCTCGAACGCCTTGGCTCAAAAGTTTGGGCGGGGGTCTCTGGGAGTTTCGTATCGGTCCTTCGGCAAAAGCAGTCGTGTCTAAAGCGGGTGACTCAAGCGCTAGATTGGCTCGAAACTCTAAGGTTCTCATTCGTGTTTATTGCACTTTCACGAATGATCAGATTGCTGTGCTTGGAATGTTTGACAAGCAGAGACACGGGTCCGGTTCAAAACAGTCACAATCGATAGCAATTGCAAGAAAACAGTTGTTGACTTTCAAGACGGAGAAGTAGATGATTACATATATGAAATCACAGAATTCAGGAAAGACATCCTCCACTAAAGACGTCTGGGACCAGATTGAAGCTTCGTACAGCTCTAATGATCTAGAGCGACTGCTGCCTCTGAAAGCAATTGAGGCCGCGTTATCTTTCAAAGATTCACTCGCCGAGCAAATCAAGAGCCAAAGAGAAGAGGCTGGTTTAACTCAAAGAGAGTTAGCAAAACTCGCAAGCATTAGCCAGCGCGATGTCTCTTTTCTCGAGCAGTCCAAGGGAAACCCAACGATAACTACTGTTAGTCGAATCCTGCACGTGCTAGACCTCAAGCTTCAAATTAAGGCTGCTTGAAGTAGTTAATTCTTTGTAGCTACAAATACCTGAGCTAAGAACACCCAAGCCCAATCAATCAAGGCTCTATCTTGCAAGATCTCTCCCTCAGAGTCTTTAGGTGCTGATACAGATAGTTGTTTCGCTGAAGCTAAGTATCTAAGTCCTGGATAGGCGTGGCTCAGTTGAATCTGGTGGGCTTCAGTTAGCTCTACTGGTGTGAGTCTGAACTGGTTACCAATCATCATCACATCTTTTAGGTTCAGTCTGTTGCACTGCTGTCGAAGCTCTGTGACATCGATGAGGTTCTTGACCGACTGTGGAGCTTTTCCATATCTATCTTCGAGTTCTTGGAAGATGGCATCTAGCTGGACTCTGGTGCCAAGCTCTCCGCTTGCTGCTGAGAGCTTGTGATAAGCCTCAAGTCTTAGTCTTTCTGAATCTACGTATTCGATTGGGATGTGGGCATCTATTGGAATCTCTAGTTTTAGTTCCGCTGGAGATTCATGCTTGATGCCCTTGAATTCATCTACTGCTTCACCAATCATGCGAAGGTATAGATCAAAGCCAACTCCAGCGATGTGACCTGATTGCTCTCCCCCGAGCAAATTACCTGCTCCGCGAATCTCTAGGTCTTTAAGTGCTACCTGCATACCTGAACCTAGTTCATTGTTTGCAGCTATGGTTGAAAGTCTGTCTAGAGCAAAAGGAGATAGTGGTTTATCTGGTGAGTATAGGAAGTAGGCATATGCTCTTTCCCTTGATCTTCCAACTCTTCCTCTGATCTGATGAAGTTGAGATAGGCCGAAGTTCTCTGATCTATCAACAATCAAGGTGTTGGCATTAGGAATATCAATACCTGCTTCAATGATGGTTGTTGCAACCAGGACGTC
>CANLCU010000023.1 GCA_947489135.1 Micrococcales bacterium | reverse complement strand
ATCAAAGGTGCGCTGATATCCGCAAATGGACCTATCAACATGGCGTTGATGACAGTACCAATGCCAGGTTTCTGCTTTATAGGGATCCAAAGAAGTAACACCAAAGCGCTAGTAGCAATTGCGCTAGCACCGAATGACCAACCAGTTTGAGCTTGGATTCCTTGAGCTAAAACATCCCAAGGTGCTACGCCGAGCCCTGTGTGAATCATCATCGCTAAACCTAGGCCAAAGAGATACAGACCTAGAAGCAATCTGCCAATAGGTTTGATTCCGAGGTTCGTAAAAGAATTTCTCACAACGTAAGCCTAGCCTTTGTCTATATTTGGGAGCTACATTGCAGGAGCACGATTACTTTAATGCGGCTAGACCAGTTGTGTTGGCTCATCGTGGTGGCTCAACGTTCACAGAGAATACGATTGAAGCATTCAACGCTTCAGCACAAGCAGGTGTATTCAGCATAGAAACTGATGTAAGAACCACTAAAGACGGTGTTGCCATCCTTTTTCATGACGCAGATTTGTTGCGGGTTGCTGGCATCAATAAGAAGATTTCTGAAATTAACTACTCAGACATACAGAACATTGAGTTAATCGGTGGTGGAAGAGTACCCACTCTCGTTCAGGCACTGCAAGCACTCCCCCTGATGAGATTCAATTTGGACATCAAAGACGAACAATCTGTTGAACCTACCGCTGAAGCTATTGAGCTAACCAAAGCACATCAAAGAGTTTTGGTTTCCAGTTTCAGCGAGAAAAGAAGAGTTGCAACTCTGTCTCTCATGTCCAAACCCGTTGCAACTTCAGCAAGTTCATCAATAGTGCTCAGTCTTTGGTTATTTCATGTACTAGGTCTCCCCCAGCGATTTTTCCTTAACAAGCTAAGAGGGATTGGCGCTCTACAGATACCTCGGTCCATGTATGGAATTAGGTTTGATTCTCGTTCATTCATCTCGAAAATAAGGAAAACTGGAACTGAGATTCACTACTGGACAATCAACAATCCACAAGAGATGTTAGAACTCACCGAGCTCGGTGCAACTGGGATAGTCTCTGATGTGTCAGAGTTAGCAGTTGAAACACTGAGAAAAGCCTGAGTTCCGGAAGTATTCGCTAAATCATCCGCTTATCTTCTATGTACCACCCATGCGTCACAGAAAGATAAGGAAGATCAAATGGCTCAACAATCAATGCGTGGCATGCGATTAGGTTCAGAGAGCTTTGAAACTGCAGCTGGAGTGAACCTCTCACCTAGAAATACTCAAAAGTATCGCTGTGCTAAAGAACACATCTCTGAGGTTGTCTTTGCTGAAGAAGCAGAGGTTCCTGCCGCCTGGAACTGCAAGTCTTGTTCCCTCGAAGCTGCATTGCTTGATGATGAAGGTAACCAAGCTTTTGAAACTGAACTTCCAAAAGTTCCTAGAACTCATTACGAGATGCTTCTTGAAAGAAGAACTCGCGTTGAATTGGAAGAGATCCTGGAAGAGCGACTAGATGAACTTAAGGCAAGACGTTCTAGAGGTCAGGCAGACTCAACTAACAACTAGTTTCTTCGAAATAGTCTTCTGATTCCAAACTTTGTCATGAGTACTAGAGCTTCAAGCACAATAGCTCTACTCATTTTTGATTCGCCGACTTCGCGTTCAATAAAGACGATTGGAACTTCTTCAGTTCTGCCGCCTTGTTTTATTGTGCGGTAAGCCATTTCAATCTGGAATGAATATCCTCGAGCGTTGATCGTCTCCAAGTTCATCGTCTTAAGAAATGGAACACTGAAAACTCTGAAACCAGCAGTCATGTCGTTTAGTTTGGTTCCCAACATTAACTTGGCATAAAAGTTTCCGCCTTTAGATAGCCACTGCCTGTGTAGAGGCCAGTTCTCGGTGCTCCCACCCTTTACATATCTAGATCCGATTACCAGGTCATTTGATTCACAAACAGCAAGCAGCTTAGGTAGATCTTCAGCTCTGTGACTTCCATCTGCGTCCATCTCAACTACATAGTCATAATCTGAATCAAAGGCATACTTGAACCCCGCTGTGTATGCAGCTCCTAAACCTTGCTTCTCTTTGCGATGCATTACCTTGATGCGCGAGTTAGTAGAAGCTAGTTGATCAGCTAACACTCCAGTTCCATCAGGGCTATCGTCATCAACTATGAGTAAGTCAACAGCTGGGTTGTGCTTGAAAAGCTCTTCTACTGCATGATGTATGTTGCCAGCTTCGTTGAAGGTTGGCATGATGACTAGAACCTTCAAGAACGTCGTGCTTTCAATCGTCTAAAAACTAGTCCGATGACCGAAATCGGAAAGAGAATTAGGCTGATGGCAAATGCTATTGGCTCAACAAAACCACCGAACATAACTGCAGGTGTAATTTCGTTTCGGAGAGCAATCTCTTCCACCATTGCGCCTGGTTTGAAGGATTCCAGCTCTGTAATGACAGACCCATCAGCTGCATAGATACCTGAGACTCCAACTGTAGAAACTGCAACCACCGTGCGTCCGGTTTCGATTGCACGCATTCTCGAAATTGCAGCTTGCTGAACACCTTGCTCGCTTCTGCCAAAGTCAGAGCTGTTGGTTTGAATCATGATGGCCTGGGCACCTTGCTTCACCAGATCATGGGAAAGGTAATCGAAGGCAACTTCGAAGCAAATCAGTGAACCTACTTTTGTTCCAACAGGTATCTCGAAGATTCCATCTCTGGTACCCGAACTCATGTCCCAACCAATCAGACTGATTAGGTCAGGTGCGAGTGCCATGAAGAAAGGTCTGTCCGGAACGTACTCACCAAAAGGCACAGGACGTATCTTGTGGTAGTAATCAGCTAGTCCGGTTTCAGGTAACCAAAGATCAACTTCGTTGTAAAAGTCTTCTCCTCTAAACGTTTTAGTACCGAAAAGAAGTGGAGCTTTCAATTCCTCAGTTACGAACTGACTAATCTTCATGCCTGGCTCAACCATTGTGTTCGGGTCTAGGTCTGATGAGTTCTCAGGCCAAACCATGAGATCTAAGCCCTCTCCCCTACCTGATGCGACCAAATCCTTAGACACCACTAAGTGTTTGTCGAGAATTGAACCGGCAGGATTTACAGCAAACAAACCTGCGTTGGCGTTACCTTGGACTGCGGCAACCTTCATAGTTCCCGCTGTTCCAGAAGCATCGAGAGTAATCACAGCAGGAGTTCCAAAGAAAAGAAGTGCAGCAATGCCTGTTGGAATCAACATCCTTGAGCGCTTATAAAGTCCGATTCCGTGCGGTTGGTGTTTCGCAAACCTAATTGTGAATAGAGCAGTGATGAAAACTATGAGCCAGGTAAGTCCTGCAACGTCAACGAAGTAAACCCACTTTGCTAAATAGGTATCGACGAGTGACAGTCCGCCTCTAGCCCACGGTAATCCTCCGTATGGGAATACACCAGCTACATATTCTCGAGCAGTGAAGATAGCACCTAGAGCAAATGCGATAACAAAGGGCTGTGCTCCACGAAGATTCAGAGTGGCAATGTAGCGCCAAACAACCGCTGCTATAGCTGCTGCTAGACCAAAGATAAGTGCAGAGATAAGTGATCCTGCGAACCATGGGATTGGACCCAGGTATGTTGTCAGCCATTTCAGAAGGATTCCAAAGAACGCGAATCCTGCCAAGGTGCCAACAATGAATGCCTTGAAGAATCCAAGTAGACGGATTGAAACAAGAATTAGAAAGTAGCCGATGAAAATGCCAGGCCAGAAGTTGAAGGCAGGATAGCTCAACGCTACAAATGCTCCGCCGATAGATCCAACTAACGCTCTCCCCCAGATAGAGGTGGACAGCCTTAGCCAATTAATGATTAAAGTGAACACTCTCTAAGCGTAGTAGGAGTAGGCAACAATGCCTCTCTTGATCTGGTCAATAGCAGACTGGGCTGTCGCTGAGAGTTCATCCGGGTTCACCTTGGAGATTTGCTCTAGAAGATCAATGGTCTGTTTGCACCAGCGAATAAAGTCACCAGCCAGCATTCCTGTTTGCTTGAGTACTGAGTCAAGCCTGGAACCTGTCGCCCAGCGATGCATCTGTAATGCCATCGACGAATCAGGTTCAGTGGATAGAGGTAGATTGTGCTCCTTAGCTAGAGCTTGTAGGTCATCCCAAACCTCTAAGGTCTCATCAAATACAGCGACAAACTCACCCTTAGGCATCTTTGGAGTGAGACTGTCATCATCTCTTCTAGCCTCATAGACCAAAGACGCTGCAATGGCAGCTAAAGTCTGAGCGTCAACGTGATGCCAAACTCGACGGCTGATACATTCGGCCACCAACAAGTCTCGTTCGCCGTAAATCTTTGAAAGCTTCTGACCAGATTCAGTAATCTCCAAATCACCATCGGATACCGTCACATATTCAAGCTCAATCAACACTTCAGTGATCCGGTCAAAGGTTTTTGCTACTTGATTGGTCCTTGATTCGATTTGTTTAATGATTGCCGCTGTTTCACGTTCTAGTTTGTACCAACGCTCACCCCATCTTGAGTGCAGTTCTCTATCTGGACATGCATGGCAAGCATGAGAGCGCAATTCTCTCTTGAGGTTAGTAACTCTAACTTCTAGTTGTCTCATGCCTTTGGTCTGTCGAAGGTCGTTTCTTCTAGCCTGTCTTCCTGAGGTAGCTATTTCTCTTTCAAGGTCAGAAACCTGTCTTCTAAGACGTGCGTACTCTCTGAAGTCACCAACATGACATTTCATTGACTCTTCATAGCCATCTAGGGAAGCTTGTTTCTCACGTATACCTCTAGCTAGTCCAACAACAGATCTGTCAGCCTGGAACTGAGCAAACGATGTTTCGAGAACCTCTCTTGACCGCCTTTGTCCGAAAGCTTCAATCAGGTTCACTGCCATGTTGAATGTAGGCCGGAATGAAGAAATTAGCGGGTATGTTCGCTTTGACGCTAAACCTGCAACGTAGTTCGGATCTAGATTCGCTGCCCACTGGATTACAGAGTGTCCTTCAACGTCAATTCCACGTCGTCCAGCTCTTCCTGTGAGCTGTGTGTATTCACCAGGCGTGATTTGAACACGACCCTCGCCATTGAACTTGTCTAGTCGATCTAGAACTACAGTTCTTGCAGGCATGTTGATACCTAGAGCAAGAGTTTCTGTTGCGAAGACAACTTTCACAAGTTTTCTGAGGAAGAGTTCCTCAACGACTTCTTTGAAGGCAGGTAGTAATCCAGCGTGGTGAGCAGCCACTCCACGCTCAAGTGCACTGAGCCATTCAAAGTAACCTAAAGCAGCTAGATCTTCGTCTGCGATGCTCCCACACTTCTCTTCAGCAATGCGACGAATTAGTTGCTTATCCTCCGATTTGGTAAGTCGTATACCTGAGGCGAGAACTGATTGAACGGCAGCTTCACAACCAGCTCTAGAGAAGATGAAGAAGATTGCTGGTAGCAAGTCAGCTTCATCCAGGAGCTCAATGATTTCAGGCTTACTTGCCTTATAGATACGGCCCATGTTTCGATCTGGGAAACCAGTATGGCCTCTTCTACCTCTAATTGGCCTGTTGGTTGGCTGACGCATCTTGTTGGCATGTCTTTGCACAAGATCTACGTTCACTCGCAGTTCTTTATCAGAGTCATCAAAGAGTGGAATTAGTTCATCACCAAAGAGAACATGCTGGTTCAGCGGTACAGGTCGAACCTCAGAAACAATGACAGTGGTTCCGCCCCTGATCTCATCAAGCCAAGCACCGAACTCTTCAGCGTTAGAAACGGTTGCACTAAGAGAGACGACCTTTACATCCTTCGGAAGATGGAGAATCACTTCTTCCCAAACAGCGCCTCTGAATCTATCGGCAAGATAGTGAACCTCGTCCATAACAACAAAGCCCAGGCTTATCAAGGAGTTTGAGTTGGCATAGATCATGTTTCTAAGAACTTCGGTAGTCATCACCAAGATCTGAGCGTCGGCATTGATGTTGGTATCACCGGTTAGAAGTCCGACCTTGTCTGAACCATATCTAGCCTTGAGTTCCGAATACTTCTGATTGCTTAGAGCTTTGATTGGTGTGGTGTAAAAGACCTTCAGGTCTTTTTCAACAGCGAGGTGAATGGCGAACTCACCGATGATCGTCTTACCTGCTCCTGTTGGAGCAGCAACCAGTACGCCTTGCCCTTCAGCTAGCGCTCGGCAGGATTGTTCTTGGAAGTCATCTAAAGGGAACTTCAGTAACTTCCTAAAGTTCTCGAGACTTGGACTCTGCTTGTTTTGTTTAGCTCGTGTGAATCGTTCTGACGGTGAAAGTTGTTCTTCCATTAGGAAACTGCATCAGGTTTATAGTCAGTGGCTAGATCTGGTCCATCAATAGAGTCTTTCGCCTTACGAGCTCTGCGTTTGTCATTAGCGAGTGCGATTGCTGCTGAGAGATAGTAGAAAGCGAGCAATGGAATCATGAGCAGGAACATGGAAACAGGATCTGAAACAGGGGTTGCTAATGCACCAATTAGAGAGATTATGAATATGGCTGGACGCCAGCCCTTAAGTATGCTTTTTCCGCTCAGAGTACCAATCGCGTTCAAAAGTACTAGCACTACGGGTAAAACGAAAGCAAGTCCGAAAACTAGCAGAACACGAACTGTGAAAAGCACATACTCAGATCCGTTTATAACGTTGGAGCTACCAGTTGGAGTGAAACTCAGAAGTGATTTTACGAAACCAGGAAATAGCCACCAGCCTAGGTAAGCCCCACTGAGAAACAATGGGGTGCTGGTTAGAGCAAAAGCAACAGTGTACTTTCGCTCTTTAGTTCTAAATGCAGGAGCGACGAATGCCCAAATTTGATACAACCAGAACGGACTGGTGAGAAATAGCCCGATAAAGAACGCCACCTGCACATGCAAGTCGAAAGCGGAGGCGAGGTTTGGGAAGTTCACGCTCGCTACTACATCCTCTTCAGTCGCGATTCGTAGAATCGGTTCCTGAAGGGCAAAAAACACGTAGTCGAACATGAACCAGCCGATGACGGTGCCTGCCAATATAGCTAGCGCAGATCGAAAAAGTCTTTTTCGTAATTCTCGGAGATGCCCCGAGAGTTTCATTCTCTTATCGGGGTTGCGGCGAACTGCCATTAGTCGTTTTTAGGTTGTTCTTTCTCAGAACTAGCCTTCTTGTCCTCTTCGCGTTCGTCACCAAGCTGCTTCATTTCCTTGCGGAAAATACGCATTGACTGTCCGAGGCTCTTTGCGAATGTTGGAAGCTTTGGAGCTCCCCAAATAATTACTACAACGAGAAGTAAAAATACTAACTGCCATGGTGCAGGCTTCATTTTTCAAACCTTACTTTGTCGGATTAGGGTCTTTGGTGCTTGTGCCTTCAAGCCTACGCTGTCTTTCCAACCTAGATCGTTTTAGAGCACTTGTTTCAATCTTAAGGGTTTTAGCCTTTTGCTTTAGAGGGTCAAGTGCCCTATTTACTCGCACAGCCGATTTTCTGAGCCTTAGGCCAACAACGGCAAGGGCGGTGATGGCAGTCACGCCAATGAAAATAGAGATGTAGAGCCAGATTCCTTGCATTTATTCAGCATCCTTAGGTGTATTTGAAGAGCGTTCTCCCAGAGCATTCAGAGCAAAATCTCGGACACTTTGGCGGGCAATCTCAGGAGCGATAACTCTTGCAGCTCCACCAAATCTTGCGATTACGCGACCAAGGTTACGCACATCCCCAACTTTGATCTTGAATCTCTTGACACTCTTGCTCACAGCCTCAGGCTCTTCAACTGGTTTGAAGTCAAAAATAAGTGAATACGCCTCTGGATCTACTTCAAGTGTGACAACCGTGTCGGTTTCAGCTGATGTGTAGATTTCATCAACAAGTTCAGCGTCTAGAGCTTCCTGAGTTATTGGATCACTGGTTGGCTTAGCGTTTCGCATTCGATCGAGGCGGAATGATCTGACATTTTTGTTTGCAGGACACCAGGCTCTCAAGTAGATAACTTCACCCTGTGAGTCAACTCTTAGCGGTTCAAGCAATCTGCCTATGGTCGTCTCACCTTTTAGATTCAGATAATCGCAGGTGATACACACACCAGAAGACATAGCTTCTCGAATGGCAACTAGGTCGTTATCTCTATCTCCAGTTTCAATTAACACTCTTTTCTTCTTCTCTGGACCATCTTCAATTGCAAGAATTCTTTGGAGCTCTTGAATCTCCTGGTTCTCTACAAGTCCTGGAAGTGAACTCAGATACACAAGACCGGCTGCAAGAGCAGATGCTTGTCTTGATGAGAGTCTCGGTACTTCGTCAATCGCTTCGTTGAAGGTGTATTTGATTGAGACAAAGCCATCATCCAAATCGTCATAGTTAACCTCGTAAGAACCATCCTGATTAGATTTCATGAGGTCTGTGAAGCTAATCATCTTAACTGCTTTGACAATCTCTTTCTTGGAGACTTTAAAGTGGTCAACCAGTTCTTCTACTGTGTACTCTTCACCATCAACAAGTAAACCTGTCAATGCAAGCATGAGATTAAAGCGATCAGTGTCGTCAAGTTTTATTTCATCAGGCATGTAAATCAGCTACCTTTCTGAAACCGAGTTCAACAAGAGTGGCTAATTCCTTAGGCTCAACCACCTCAATTTGGTCCGCGTACTCCCGCAGCTGTTCTGCAAGAACATATAAGTCGTGGTAGTTCAGCTGCAGCTTGTTGTCTTTTTTGTTTGGAACAAGATCAAGTTCATACCTGAACCACGCTTCGCTCCCCTGTGTAACTTTCAAGACCGCTATTTGAGACTTAGCGTGGTCGTCTAAGTCCTTAACCGCAGCATCGATGATTGATTGATCTGGCATCTCAAAGGTTCTAACTTCTCTACCTTCGGTAACTAGTCCCACCTTGCTCACGATTCTTCTGAGCATAAAGTTTCTAGCTTCTTGTTTTGCCTCATCGAAGCCCAATACCAACCATGCTCCAGCAATCTGTCTCATAAGCCATGGTTGAAGTGTTCTTGTTTGAATGTCTCCAGTTTTTGGATTCCTGTAGTCGAAAGAAATTACTTGAGATTCTGAAATGGCAAAATCAATGTCTTTGAATGATGGTTCGAAGGTGTGAATCTTAGGCGCAATTCCAATGATGTCTGAAGATTGACCTACTACTCCGAGAGCTCTAAGTTTCGTAATCCCTCGGCTTGCATCGGTTGAGAGAGATCCTCCAGCCCATGCTTCTGCTGCGAGATTTAGTAGAGCAAGTTGTCTTGGCGTTAGCTTGACGCTAGTCGGCCAAGAGAAACTCTCACGCTTGATTCTGTAGGTGGTTACTTGATTGTTCTCATCTTCATGCTTAGGAATCTCTGATTCAATTCGTATTCCTATTTCTCGAAGACTCGACTTGTCTCTTTCGAATTTACGCTCAAGAGTTGAGTTGTTTCCACCCTCTTTGTATTCGTTGTCGTAGCCTCGCACAGTTTGGAGAATCTGATTCTTAGTCAAGCCTTCGGTTGCATACAGCAGTGTGCAGGTCAGGTTGAATAAACGCTCGGGCTTACCGAGATCGAAATCGTCATTCTCCTTGGACGCCATGAAATCTTTTTACTACTTGTTGATACCTAGAACATCAATCACGAAGATTAGTGTTGCGTTGCCAGGAATTGAACCCTGTCCTGCTTCACCGTATGCGACATCAGGTGGCATAACTGCGATCACCTGGGAACCGACTGTGATTCCTTCGAGTGCCTTCACAAATCCTGATATCAGGTTGGCTTCGGCAAGTGTGAAAGTAGCTGGAGTTACAGGAGTCTGAGCGTCTCTTTGAGTCCATGAAGAGTCAAAAGGGTCACCAATGTCGTCTGTCCAAACCCAGCCGGTGTAGTGAACAGTAATGGAATCACCGATCTTGATTGCTTCACCCTGACCTGTAATCAAAGTAGATCTCTTGAATTCCTTAGGAGCAGCAAAGCTAGGTTGAATTAGACCAGGCTGGCCTGTCTTAGGTGTTAGCACCACTGCAGGCATGCCTGACTCTGGAGCATTTGATGCTCCAGTGGCGTGAGGAAGGTAAACCTTCTTTAGCTCAAGAACAAATAGAGAACCTTCAGGGTCGCCCTCAGTAGCTGGGAAAGCGAATGACACTACAGAACCCTGCTTAACTCCACCAAGAGCATCGCAGAACTGCTTTGTGTCTTTGGAATCAAATAATGGAGATGCCAAGTCGGAACCGTCCCACTTGCTTGCAGATAGAAGTTCTCCTGAGGTTGATGAGAAGACGGCGTACTCAATTTTGACAAGCTGATTACCTGTGAAAGCTGGTCCATTGCCTTCACGAACAACCTTAGTTTGAGCTGCTTTAATCTGTGCAAGCGCAGACTTAATGCTTGAACCAGGCTGAGCAGTTGCGAATGAAACTGTAGGCACTTTGCTTTGGTCAGCGGTTACCTTGACAGCGTCAATGTCCGGACCCCCCTTGAAAGTCTCACAAGAGGAGGCTAATCCCTCGAATGCTCTAACTTCTGGGGTTGCATTAGACATGCAGCCAGTTAGGCAAAGGGCTAGAGCAGAGGAAACGAGGATGGCAGTGATTTTGGACACAGAAACAACTTTCTTCGAATTGTCTCCAGTTTACTCGGCGTTTTCCTCAAATCCCCTACTTGTTGCCTCTGCAGAACTTTTGGCAGATCTAAGCGACTTTCTCAACTTCTTTTCACTAATTGTTCGCTCACCCACGTGCTCTGGGTTCCAGATAGCAATGTCCTCGTCTTCAAACTCAGGCTTATTACGTCTACTGAAGCTTGGAAGTTGAGTGCCAGGAGCTAGACGCCTAGCGGTCAACAGGAAGCCTGTGTGGCCGCCCATTCGGTGCTCAGGCCTTACTGCAAGGCCTTGTAGATGCCAACCACGAACAAGTGATTCAAAGGCTTCAGGTTCTGCGTAGAGATTGCTAGATCTGATTTCCTCTGCAACTCGAGACAACTGGGTAACCGTAGCCACGTAACAGATAAGCACTCCACCAGGAGCCAAAGCGACAGACACAGACTCAATGCATTCCCATGGAGCAAGCATGTCTAGAACAACTCTGTCTACTTGTCCGGCTTCGACGTGCTTTGGAAGCTCTTCCTCTAAGCTGCCAAGTCGAACATCCCAGTTTGTAGGTCTAATGCCAAAGTGAGTGCTGACGTTAGCTTGAGCTATCTCCGCAAATTCTTCTCTTCTTTCGAACGAAGTTAGATGACCTTCAGGACCAATTGCTCGTAGCAAGTACATGCTCAATGCTCCTGAGCCAACTCCCGCTTCAACTACTCTTGCGCCTGGGAAAATGTCTCCCATGGTCACAATGTTTGCTGCGTCCTTTGGATAAACAATTGCCGCACCTCTTGGCATAGACAAAACAAAATCTGTTAGCAAGGGTCTGAACGCTAGATACTCGACTCCAGCTTGATTGGCGATCACTGAACCGTCAGGCTTACCGATGATCTCATCGTGCATGATGTCTCCTCGGTGCGTGCCGAACTTGGCTCCTGCAACCAACGTGATTGTGTTGAGTCTTCCCTTAGGGCCAGTGAGTTGAACTCTCTCCCCTGCGACAAAAGGACCGCGATGCTTTCTTGGTTTGTCGCTCACTAGATTAGTTTCCTCAACTGTTTGAAAGTTACTCCTTCAAGAGTAGGCCAAAGCACTCGACCTGGTTTCTGAGGGATCTCGATGATGTTTGGAATACCAATCGCATAAGTGCCTGCAGCTTCGGCTGAGGTTAGTCCGGTTACTGAATCTTCGAATGCGATGCATTTGCTTGGATGGAAACCAAGCAGAGCTGCTGCTTTCTCATAGGCCTCAGGATGAGGCTTTCCTTGAGTCACATCATCTCCGGCAACTATTACATCGAAGGCATCAAACGGTATTGCATCAACTACCTGTTGAGCCATTCTGTGAAGGGCCATAGTGACTAGAGCGGTTTTCACGTTACGTTTACGAAGTTCGAGAAGAAGTTCTTGAGCTCCTGGACGCCATGGCACAACCTTGGCTAACTTACTTTGCACGTCATTGGTAAGACGGTTCTTGATCTCTTCGGGCTCTAAGGGAATGTTAGCTCTGGCTTTGAAGACCTTTGAGGACTCATCCAGGTCCATTCCGATTATGTCTAAGCCATCGTTTGCAGTCCAGGTACCGTTGTGTTCTGCGGCTAGAGCCTGCTCACTTGCCATCCAATATGGCTCAGAATCAATGATTGTTCCGTCCATATCAAATAGAACGGCGAAGGATGGTTTACGGCCTAGCATTATGTGAAAAGTCTAATCGGCTGGAATGAAATAGAGTTCTTATGACTCTTGAAGTGAAATGGTGATGGATTGAACGAGATTTCAAATATCTTTGGTGGCCGCGTACTAATAATCGCGTTAGATGGTTGGACAGATGCTGGGATGGCATCAACTGGAGCAGTGACCTATATCAAGGACAAACTAGCTTCCGATCTGCTTGTGTCTATTGACGATCAGGACTACTTCGATCTTCTGCGCCAAAGACCAATCATTGTTCTAGATGAACATGGTGAGCGTGATTTTGTTTGGCCAAGCCTTGAGCTATTTGGTCCGGGTCCAAAAACTCCAATCCAACAGAAAGACTTGAGCCTCTACTTCCTAACAGGACAAGAACCTGCTTTGCAGTGGCAGTTTTTGATCACCGAACTCGTAGAGATTATTGAAGATCGAGACATTGAAGCAGTCATCATGCTCGGCTCACTAGCGGCTGAGACCCCGCACTCTCGTGCAATCCAGGTTTACAAGAATAGTCAGAGTGCGTCTGTAAGAAATGCGTTAGGTATTGAAAGAAGTAATTACGACGGACGAGCTGGCTTCATATCTGTTTTAGGTCACGCTCTTGAAAAAGCTGGTCTTCCAACTATCTCTATCTGGGCTCAGGTTCCTCACTATGTGGCATCAATGCCATCTCCTAAAGCAGCACTTGCACTAGTAAATGATTTAGAGATCATGCTCGGCTTCACCGTTGACCACAAAGAGATTCTTGATGCGGCCTTCGAGTGGGAAAGATCAGTAGATAGTTTTGCTGAAGGTGATGAAGACCTGCTCAACTACATCGCAGGTCTTGAGCGGTCTAGAGATGAAGCCGAGGCTGAAGAAATGACAACCGATCAGCTTGCTTTAGAGTTTGAAAAATTCTTAAGACAAAACGAAGGTGATTCTGAACCGCCTAAGAACTAGGCAGTAATCCAGCCATTGCTCAACATAACTAACAGAACAATACCCACTACTAAGCGCCAAATAACAAAGGGCATGAACGAGCCCTTGTTCAAATACTTTAGGAGTCCTGCAATAACTGCATAGCCAACTACAAACGATGTAATTGTGGCAACGATAGTTCCAGATAACGCAGCTGAATCTAGTTGCTGGTAGCTATCTTTGAACTCAATTAGTCCACTTGCAAGAACTGCTGGTATTCCAATTAAAAATGAGAATCTAGCAGCAGCTGCTCTATTGAATCCTGCGAACAAACCAAAGCTGATGCTTGCTCCTGATCTTGACACTCCTGGGATCACTGCGAGTGCTTGACCTAGTCCAAAACCTAAAGCTGTATTGAAAGTCATGTCAGCAACTTCCTTTTGCTTTCTTCCATAACGATCAGCTAGGTACAGAATTGCGGCGAACAAGATCATCGTGAACGCAACCACCCAAAGAGTTCTAACAGTTTCTTGAATGAATTCTCTAAGCAGATACCCAGCAAGACCAACAGGTATTGAAGCAATTATGACAAGCCATGCCATTCGGTAATCTGCATTACCACGATGTTTTGAGTTGAACACTCCCCTAAACCATGCTCTAACCAGACGAGCGATGTCTTTAGCAAAGTAAATCAGCACCGCTGCTTCTGTGCCTAATTGGATAGTGGCTATGAATGCTGTTGTTGCGGAGTTCTTGTCGGACAGACCTGGAACTTGCATAAGCTCAGAGGCTATTTGTACGTGAGCACTAGATGAGACAGGAAGAAATTCTGTTAGGCCTTGAACAATTCCTAGAATGATCGCTTCTAGGAAGTTCATGACCAGTCTTCGTCGTCTTCCGCTAACTCCATAGGAAGCACTTCACCGTATTCATCGGAGATAGCTTCTTCATAATCTAGGAAGGCAGTCTTGAGATGCTCATACGTTGCAACAACTGCTGGGTCTTCGCTACCTCGACCGCTAGAAATCGCCTCGTAATGTCTTTCGAGTGCAGCTACCAAACTGTTCAAAGTGTTACGCGCTTCATGAGCCATGCTTCAAAACTACTCCTGCTAGCCCCAATTGTCATCAACCATGGGCCAAAGTCTTCTGCTGTATTCGTAGTAACATTTAGAACTGGTAGTCAAAGATGAATGCCAACCTAAAGTCCGGGTGGCGAAATGGTAGACGCGCTAGCTTGAGGTGCTAGTCCTCGCAAGGGGGTAGGGGTTCAAGTCCCCTTTCGGACACGTAGTTTGAGACAGCTACTAAAGCCCCGGCAGCAATGTCGGGGCTTTACTTATTGAATGACAAAGAGACAGAAACAAAATGACTGATCAGAGCCAAATTAATGTAGAAGGCCTCTCTTCTGCTGCTCTGTTCTCTATTGAAACCGCCAGAGAGCGAATAGTTGGCAAGAGAGTCTTTGTTTTGACTGGTGCTGGGCTAAGCACTGACTCAGGTATCCCTGATTACCGTGGGCAAGGTCGTGTTGCTAAGCACCCAATGACCTATGACACTTTCATGGGTTCTGAACTGGCACAGAAGCGATACTGGGCTAGAAGCTATGTCGGTTGGTC
>CANLCU010000022.1 GCA_947489135.1 Micrococcales bacterium | reverse complement strand
AACTCTCCTACCAAAGCAATAATGCGGTCAAAGATTTCATCAAAGTCAACGTCTTGAGCCAGGCCTTCAGATAGTGAATCATGCACAACAGCAATAGCTGCCACTCTTCTCTCTGCATCACCTAGAGCTTCTAGGGTCTCTGGAGATTTACTTCTCCGGCCCTGGATTCTCAGAAGGCTAGCTACGGTTTGCAGGTTGTTCTTTACTCGGTGATGAATCTCACGGATGGTTGCATCCTTGGTTACAAGCTCACGCTCTTGTCTTCTAAGTTCTGTTACATCTCTACACAACAGGATTGCTCCAGTGTTCTCTGAATTCTCAAAGATAGGGATAGATCTGACAGAAAGAGCTGCTGAATTGCCTTCAATATCTGCTCGCCAAGCAACTCTTCCTGAAACCACCATTGATAGACCCTCATCAACATTGCGTCTATCTTTGTTGAGTTTGTTTGTGACCTCAAGTAAGGATCTTCCTTCAAGCTCACCATCTACTCCTAGTTTCTGGAAAGCAGAAATGCCGTTAGGTGAAGAAAAGATAACCATTCCATCAGCATCGATATGAACAAGCCCATCGTTCACACGAGGAGTTCCTCGTCTAGGTGAACTTTGTTCAGAGGCAACAGGGTAGTTTCCATCAACCACCATGTTCAAGAGTTTCTCGCCAAGAGCAGAAAGGCTGATTCTTGTCTTTGTTGGAGCTGCGGCATCTCCTAGGTTGATGTGTTTAGTAACAACAGCGATAGGACTTGGAGTGATGTCAGTGCCACTTGCAGCATTCAATCTTCTGAATACTGGAACAGCGCTCAATCTTGCTGGCATACCTTGGTATTTATCTAAGCCACCTAGTTCGACAGGCTTACCTGTCTTGAAGGCTTTAGAAACTAATTGCGACCAAGCTTTTTCAACTGGCTTACCAGTGATGTCTCGATAGAAAACTGTTGCAGCTGATGAAGGTCTTGCATGTCCTGCTGCAATAAAACCATTCTTGCCATCTGAAATCCAAAGCACTAGGTCTGCAAAGCTTAGGTCAGCAATAACCTGCCAGTCACCCAATAGGGCATGAAGCCATTCAATGTCAGCAGCATGGCTATTGCCATGTTGCTTCATTAGATCGGTAAGTGCAGACACTCCTAAAGTTTAGCCACGCTCCTTCTTGAACTGCTACCCACAAGTAATTGCTTAGCTAGTTCTGCTATCGCCACCCTGGCTGGTGATGACCTTTTCAGAAGTGCTAACGGCAAACCATTGAGCATGGCTTTATCTAGGTTCTCCCTGTCTTCTGGGATAAAGACATCCACTCTTAGCTTTGCGAGAGTTAGAAAGGTTTCCTCAAGTTCCTCTTTTGCTCCTTTGCCTAGGGCTGTTGTTCTGAATCTGTTTACAGCTAGCAGTGGGTCAATACTTTGTTCCAGTTCATCTACGAACTCTTTAGCAATTAGGAATCTAGAAGCTGCTACTGGATCAGAACCAGCAACTAGTATCACCTTGGCTGCTTTACTCAGAACACTCTTCAAAAGAGCATCCCTGCTGAATTCGTTCTTAACCAGACTGGAGGGATGAAACAGGCTCGTCTTGAAAGTTGTTGCTTGAGGTAAGTCAAGGATGATGTGATCCACGTCTCCTTGAAGGTCAAAAATAAGTTTCTCGAATCGCTCAGGAGTAACCTCAGGCCAGCGATGGGGAGAACTAAGCCCTGGCATAAAGCTCAACTCATGCCTACCTAGAGAGATAGAAATAGTGAGTCGCTTGTATTCATCGTGGGTGAGCCTGTTTTGCTCGGCTAACCGTAGGCAAGCACTTAGCCCTGCTGGAGTTGCTACTAGTCCTAACCCCAGTGCAAGAGAAGGAGCGAGAGTATCCAGATCAATAAGCAGAACTCGCTCGCCTGCTAGAGCTAACTCGGTTGCTATGTTCACTGCCACAGTGCTCTTGCCAGGAGAGCCTGCAGGGCCCCAGATGGCTGTTACAGGTATTGGGTAGCTCGGTTGCTTGAGTTGTTTAGCAACCGGAGGTGCAACATCTCCTACAACAGCTAGGTGTGCTCGTCTTCCCCGCTGCCTAGTCTCCATTGGCTCTAATTCCAATCACTGTGGACTTAGTTGCTATGGCTGCAACCACTGAACGTACTTCTGCAGGGGTGACACATACTTCTACCTGCTGAGGAAATTGGCTATAGGTATCTGTATCTACTTTGATGTTCACAAGCTCAGCAGCACTGACCACTTGCACTGGGATTGTTTCAATGCTGGTTACTTGGTTGGCTGCCCAAAGGTCAATCCGATCTCCAACTTTGATGTTGCCGGCAAGAGCGACTCCTAGAGCTACTGATAGCTCAGAACAGTTAGAGCGGGTAGAAAGTGCAATTGAACTTAGTGGAATGAGTTCACCTGCACTAACCGGCCTTATTAGCGTCCACCTAGTTAGGTTTTCTTCACTTGCTTGAAGGTATAGATTCTCTGTCTCTTTCAAGTCCATGGGTAATGACAATAGGTTCCTTTCACTTAGCGCTGAGTTAGAGGACAGGTTGGTTGCTGCAACCAAGTACCGATCTGCCGAAACCTCTGAGCTAATTGAGACAACCCAAGAAGCAACCGCGATGATGCAGAGAGCTATCGCACCGAGTAAACGGTTCCTTCTTGAACCTCTTCGGTTATTGAGTTGTACACTTCTCTTGCGTTTGCGAATGAAGAAAGACATTCACCTATGTTGGCTGAATCTGAAATTAGATGCTGAGTTTTTCCACAACCATCGACTTTATTGACTTCATCGGTATCAACATTCTCTGAGCATCGAAGGTTACAAACTCGAGTATTCTGCCAGAGGTTCCAACAATGTACCCTGTGTACTCAGATTCACTTGCTGCTAGCGATAGTTTTGCTGCTGACCCAATGAGATGCATTTTCACAATCTCCTTCAATGTTGCTTTTGTTTTCTGCAACGTTGTTCCAGCATCCTGAGCTGTCGCGAACATGTAGTCATGAATTACCATCCAGGAACCTTTAGATGTTGTTGTGGTGAAGCCCGCAATAAAGTCTTTCCCGAGAAGAGGTAGCGACAGATAGATATCAGGCTTGTCTTCCCTAACTACAAGAATCAGCTTGCAATAGTCCTGATTCTCTTCCGTCACATCACTACCGCTGCTGGCGAAGTAGCCTTCGGCTTCAAGATCTTCTATAAGTGCATCTAGGTTCATGATGTATTTATGCCAGATGTTTAGTGGTGAGATATCACTTATCCACATCCAAAAAGATTTATTAGGTGAATTGGGTATTTATCGGTATTTTTGCTCTATTCGTGCTGTGGGGGAAGATAAGTGCCAAATGAACGCCGTAACAGCTGCAAGAAGAAAAGTCAGCACGCCCCTCGAATCAGACGATTACTTTGGCATGGAGTTTGCCAAGTCTGCGGACTTGGGAGATCCAAAACCCATCCTGGCTTTCCTAGCCCAATCAATAATTGAAACCCTTGCTGGCATCAGAGACATAGAGCAGTGTGCCAGATGGCTCTCTGACGGGGTTTATCAGCAGATTAGACAAAAGTCATTGGCATCAAACAGATCTAGGGCTGAAACCTCGGTTAAACCTCTAAGGCCCAACCTTGCTGTTGGAAAGATCTCCGTATTTAGCCCACGCGAAGGGGTTGTTGAAGGCGTAGTAATCATTCACAACATTGGCAGAGCTAGAGCTGTAGCGATAAGGCTAGAGGGTTACAACGGCCGTTGGCGAGCCAAAAGCGTTGCAGTTCTATGAACTCTTACTTCTTGAAGAAAGAACTACCTTCAGTTGACTCTGGCGGGTTCTTACCCTGAGTCTTGACCTCAGTGTCGCCTTCTTCTGTTGGAGCTGAGTAGGTAAGGTTCTTTATTGGCTGAGGCTGTTCTACCTGAACTTCTAGGTTGAACAAGAAACTAATTGCCTCTTCCTTGATAGCACCCATCATCTGAGTGAACATGTTGAAACCTTCACGCTGGTACTCAACTAGAGGATCGCGTTGAGCCATCGCACGAAGACCAATACCTTCTTTCAGGTAATCCATCTCGTATAGATGATCTCTCCACTTTCTATCTAGAACAGAAAGAACAACGCGACGCTCAAGTTCGTGCATCGCTGACTCGCCGACATTTTCAGATCTCTTTGCATAAGCAATACGTGCATCAGCAACAATCTCTCGTGCCAACCAGGCTCTAGTAAGACGTGATCTTGTGCCTGCTTCAGCTAGAACTTCTTCAACAGTGATACCGATTGGATAGATAGTTTCAATGTCTTTCCAAAGAGCTTCTAGATCCCAATCGGTTCCAGCGTTCTCAACAATCTGAGAATCAACAATGTTGGTGATTACATCTTCTAAGAATGTGTCGACTCGACCAGTTAGGTCATCTCCACTAAGAATGTGTCTTCGGTCTGAGTAGATTGCTTCACGCTGACGGTTTAGAACGTCGTCATACTTCAAAACGTTCTTACGTGTTTCAGCGTTACGAGCTTCAACCTGTGACTGAGCACTAGCAATTGCCTTGCTAACAACACCAGATTCGATAGCCATGTCATCTGGAATGTTGCTTCTGTTCATCAGCGCAGCAGCTGCACCCGAGTTGAACAAACGCATTAGATCATCAGTTAGCGATAGGTAGAAACGTGACTCACCTGGGTCACCTTGACGACCAGAACGTCCACGTAGCTGGTTGTCGATACGTCTAGATTCGTGACGCTCAGTTCCTAGAACATATAGACCACCAACTGCAACAACCTTCGCTGCTTCTTCAGCAACCTGTTCCTTCATCTTCTCGTAAGCATCTCCCCACGCTGCTTCATATTCCTCAGGCTTCTCGACAGAGTCAAAGCCCTTCTTAGCCAGAGTCTCAAAAGTTAGATATTCAGAGTTACCACCGAGCATGATGTCAGTTCCACGACCAGCCATGTTGGTAGCTACTGTTACAGCACCCAAACGACCTGCTTGAGCCACGATAGAGGCTTCTCTAGCGTGGTTCTTAGCGTTTAGAACTTCGTGGCGAACTCCACGCTTTGCTAGGAGCTTAGATAGATACTCGCTCTTTTCAACGCTTGTTGTTCCAACGAGAACTGGCTGGCCAGTTGCGTGACGAGCAGCGATATCTTCAACTACCATCGCGAACTTAACAGCTTCGTTCTTATAGATCAAATCTGACTGGTCGATACGAACCATTGGCTTGTTGGTTGGAATAGGAACAACACCGAGCTTGTATGTGCTCATGAATTCAGCAGCTTCAGTAGCTGCTGTACCGGTCATACCTGAAAGGGTCTTGTAGAGACGGAAGTAGTTCTGCAGAGTAACAGTTGCCAAGGTCTGGTTCTCAGCCTTGATCGCTACACCTTCTTTAGCTTCAATAGCCTGGTGCATACCTTCGTTGTAGCGGCGACCTTCAAGAATACGTCCGGTGTGCTCATCAACGATTAGCACTTCACCCTTCATAACAACGTAGTCCTTGTCAGCTTTGAAAAGTGCCTTAGCTTTTAGAGAGTTGTTTAGGAAAGAGATCAGTGGAGTGTTAGCTGCCTCATAAAGGTTTGAAATACCTAGGTAGTCCTCAACCTTTGTAATACCAGGCTCAAGGATTCCAACAGTTCTTTTCTTCTCATCAACTTCGTAGTCGATAACTGGCTGAAGTTTTTCAGCAAGCTTTGCAAACTCTCCGAACCAACGGTTAGCTTCTCCAGCTGCTGGACCAGAAATGATCAAAGGAGTTCTAGCCTCATCAATCAAGATCGAGTCAACCTCGTCAACGATTGCGAAGAAGTGCTCTCTCTGAACAATCTGAGATGCACTCTGAGCCATGTTGTCTCTTAGGTAATCAAAACCATATTCGTTGTTGGTTCCGTAAGTAATGTCGCAAAGATACTGTTCACGTCTAACTTCTGGATTCTGACCAGAAAGGATAATTCCTGTTGACATACCAAGAGCTCTGAAAACACGACCCATAAGTTCACCCTGGTATTCAGCCAAGTAGTCGTTTGTAGTAATTACGTGAACACCTCTACCAGCAATGGCATTTAGGTATGCAGGCAAGGTAGCAACAAGTGTCTTACCTTCACCAGTTTTCATTTCAGCGATGTTACCCATGTGAAGTGCTGCTCCACCCATTAGCTGAACATCGAAGTGACGCATTCCAAGAGTTCTTCTTGCTGCTTCACGAACTGCAGCAAAAGCCTCTGGAAGTAGATCATCTAGAGTTTCTCCAGCAACGTATCGCTCTCTTAGAGAGGCGGTTTCGTGGAGTAGGTCTTCGTCGGTTAGAGCAAGGAAGCTCTCTTCTAGGCCGTTAACTTGAGTAACTATTGCCTTCAACTTGGCAAGGATTTTGCCCTCGCCAGCTCGCAACAGACGATCAACTATTGATGCCAAGGTTAACTCCAAACGCTATTTAGGGGGTTCTACTCCATCTTAGACTGGGTAGAGGTATCCCTCTCCCCCTTATAAACACTGGGCTTTAGCTCCCCAGCCCTAGCAAATACAAAGAAACTGGCAACCTCAAGCCCAGAGGCTCTAAGGCAGGTTATCGCCTCAGTCATAGTGGCCCCTGAGGTTAGAACATCGTCAACCAGGACCAGAGGTCTTCCAATCGGGTGAAACCTTCTGAGATCGGCTCTAAATGCCCCCTGCATGTTCTCAATCCTCTGGCCTGGACTCAGTCCCACCTGATCCAATCTCTTGGCTCTAGACCTCAGCAACTCTCGTGTTCTCAATCCCGGCAACTGCCTCGCTAGTGCTTTCGCGATGAGCGAGGTGTGTGAGAAACCTCTCTTCTTTGAGTTTGAAGGAGATGAAGGAATTGGAACCAAAATCGCATCCTTGAGTTCCTCAGGCCAGAACGCTTTAGCAAAAGTAGCAATTGAAGGAGTGAGAGATGTAATCCCCTTTTCCTTCAAGTTATTGATTATTGAAGCAGCGTCAGGACTGTAATCAGATATTGCAAAGCCACTGACTTCAGACAATTCGATTTGCCTAAAGTTCAATTGGAAGTTTTTGCTGCATGACCGACATAACGGAGCTCCGAGTTTGGAACATATTACGCAAAGAGTTGGCAATAGGACGTTGAGTAGATTGAACATCTCAAAAGTATCGAGCTAACTTGTAGCCGAGAATTGTGTTTATGAAGAACTGTTGAAAACTATGGCTTCAAAACAGCAAGAGGTAATGGAGATTCAATATCTGTGATGTCATGACGCTTTGGCAGAGTTAATCTAAAGCAAGCTCCAAGACCTGGTTCAGCTGCTACCTCTAGTTTTCCAAGGTGAAGTTGCGCATCCTCGTAAGAGATCGCAAGACCAAGACCCGTTCCACCGGTAGTTCTCTTTCTAGATGGGTCTGCTCTCCAGAACCTATCGAAGGCTTGAGAAAGTTCTTCTTGGCTCATACCAATACCCTGGTCTGTGACACTTACTGCAACAGCTCTTTCGTTCTGAGCAACTCTAATCAGAACAGGTTTACCCTCACCATGTTCAATTGCATTGGTAAGCAGGTTGTTGAGGATTCTATCAATACGTCTTGAGTCAACTTCACACTGCACAGCTCCTGACGGGATATCTGCTTCAAGGTAAACGCCCTTTGAATCAGCGAATGGCTGAATAGCTGTTAGACAAACTCCAACAATTCCATTCAGATCATGAACCTCAAACATAGGTTCAATACCTTCAGCGTCATACCTAGAGATCTCTAGAAGGTCAGCTAGCAGCATGTCAAAGCGGTCCATCTGACCATGCAGGTTGACAATGGATCGCTCTGTGAAAGGAGGAAGACCCTCTTTGTTGTCATTCAGATAATCAGCAGCAAGCTTCATAGTGGTTAGCGGTGTTCTTAGCTCATGAGAAACATCAGATACGAACCTCTGCTGCATCTTTGATAGCTCACCCATGGCAGTGATCTTTTCTTGCAGACTATCGGCCATGTGGTTGAAGGAGGTGGCTAGGACAGCTGCCACGTCTGTTCCACGAACAGCCAATCTTCTATCAAGATCTCCATTGGCTAGAAGCTCACTGGCATCAGCTGCTTCCTGAACTGGTCTAACTAGCCAACTGGTAACCAAGAAGGAGAAGAAACCAATAATCATCAGGGTTACAAAGCCACCGAGAACTAGGGTTCTCTGCACAAACATCAGCGTCTGCTGCTCGTTATACATGTCATAAACCAGATACAACTCGTATCTATGTCCACCTGGAAGAGTGAACTTCTGACCTATCAGGATTGCTGGAGTGGACTCTCCTGCTCTAGAAATCTGAACTGTTCTTGTTTGCAGTTCTTCTTCGCTAATTACAAGATTCCTGAAGTCTTCAGTAATCAGGCCCAAGTCAATGCCAACAGAGGTCGGGCTAGATAGATTCTTTGGATTAGATTGACCATCGGAATGAAGAAAAGCGACTTGTCTAGTTTGAGAAACACCGATTGATTCAAGTTCAGGAACAACTTCCTGAAGTGCTTGCTCTAGTTTCCAAGAACCCGGACCAGAGGTACCTTCAAACAATCTTGAGACAGTGAACTTTGCTCTGTTGCTTTCAATTACAGCTTGTTCTGTTTTTCTGCTAAATAGACCATTTCCGATAGAAACACTCAGAACTCCACCAAGGATGATTAGTGCTGTTCCAGAAAGAGCAACTGTATAAACCAAAGCTCGAAGCGTCAGCGAAGATCTAAAACGATCTAGTGCCGCTTTGGTGATGCGGCTAATAATCATTTACTCAGGTCCCGCTTTGTAGCCCCAACCGCGAACGGTTACAACTAGCTTTGGATCTTCCTGGTCATCTTCAATCTTTGAACGTAGACGCTGAACGTGAACGTTTACTAGACGAGTGTCTGCCTTATAGGTATATTCCCAAACCTGCTCCAACAGCATCTCTCTGCTGAAAACCTCATTTGGATGCTGTGCAAGAGTAAGCAAAAGCTTGAACTCAAGTGGAGTAAGAGCAATCTTCTTGTTGCCTTTACGAACCTCATGGCTCAGAGTATCCATCTCAATAGGGCCAATCTTGATGATTGGGTGCTGTGGTTCTTGAAGTGGACGAAGACGAGCCTTGATTCTAGAAACAAGAACTTCAATCTTGTAAGGCTTTGTTACATAGTCATCAGCACCAGCTTCAAGACCGCGAATCATGTCGGTATCTTCTGTTCTAGCTGTAAGCATGATGATTGGCACACCAGAGTTTCTTCTGATCTCTGTACAAATCTCAATACCGTTTTTACCTGGCAACATCAGGTCCAAAAGAATTAGATCTGGCTTATTCTTTTCAAAAGCTGGCACAGCATCCAAACCATTGGATGCGTAGCAAACTTCAAATCCACTGGCCATTAACCCAATTTCTAGCTGCTCTCTTAGAGCATCATCGTCTTCGACGATCAGGATTTTAAACATGACTGTTCTTTCTAGTAGCGGTAGTGATCCGGCTTAAATGGTCCTTGAGGCTCCACTCCGATGTAACGGCCCTGGTCACTGGTTAGCTCTGTTAGCTCAACATTGAGGGCTTTGAGGTGAAGACGAGCAACCTGCTCATCAAGGTGCTTAGGCAATATGTAGACGCCGATTGGGTATTCCGACCTCTTAGTAAAAAGCTCGATCTGAGCTAGTACCTGATTGCTAAACGATGTGCTCATTACAAAGGATGGGTGACCTGTTGCGTTACCTAGGTTCATCAGACGTCCTTCAGAAAGGATTAGTACTGAGTTACCGTTAGCTAGCTGCCACTCATCAACCTGTGGCTTTACTTCAACCTTCTTGATGCCAGGAATACGTTCAATACCTGCCATGTCAATCTCATTATCGAAGTGACCGATGTTTGCAATAACAGCAAGATGCTTCATCTGCTGAACATGCTCGGTTCTAATAATTGCTGGGCTACCAGTTCCAGTGATAAAGAAGTCAGCTTCCTTAACAACTTTTTCAATAGTGGTTACTTGGTAACCATCCATTGCTGCCTGCAGTGCACAGATAGGGTCAACTTCGCTGATGATTACGCGAGCTCCCTGACCACGCATGGCTTCAGCGGCACCCTTACCAACATCTCCGTAACCGGCGATGAATACTGTCTTTCCACCGATAAGGATGTCAGTTGCACGGTTTAGACCATCTGGCAGTGAGTGACGGATTCCATACTTGTTATCAAACTTAGATTTGGTAACTGAGTCGTTTACGTTGATACCTGGGAATAGCAGTGTTCCACGCTTGAACATTTCGTATAGACGCTTTACACCTGTTGTTGTTTCTTCAGTAACACCGTAGATGTCAGCTGCAATTCTGGTGAAGCGATCCTTCTGAAGTTTCAACTGCTCAGTCAGGAGGTTAAGGATTACGCGATACTCTTCGCTGTCTTCAACACCTGCTGGTGGAACTGATCCAGCTAGTTCAAACTCGCGACCCTTGTGAACAAGAAGAGTTGCATCTCCACCATCATCCAAGATCATGTTTGGACCGATGTAATCTGCACCTTCAGCTAAGGCTTCTTGGGTCCAGTCGAAGATACGCTCAGTTGCCCACCAGTACTCTTCAAGGGATTCACCCTTCCAAGCAAAGATTGGCACACCCTGTGGAAGAGCAATTGTTCCATGTGGACCAACTACAGCTGCAGCTGCAGCTTCATCTTGAGTTGAGAAAATGTTGCAAGAAGCCCAACGGACTTTAGCTCCTAGAGCTACCAAAGTTTCAATCAGAACAGCAGTCTGAATAGTCATGTGTAGTGAACCAGCAATACGAGCACCGCGAAGTGGTTGGTGAGGACCGAACTGTTCACGCATTGCCATAAGTCCAGGCATCTCGTTTTCCGCTAAGCGGATTAGGTGTCTACCGTAATCGGCTAGGCCTAGGTCTGCGACCTTGTGCTCGATTTTGGTGCCTGTCTTGCTATTCGTAGAAGTCATGGACTCTATTATCGCCCTTATTTGACCTCAAAAGAAACCAAATTGTTACCTAAGGATTAGCCCCAAAACTTCATCCCGTATGGCTTCCATGCTCTCTT
Organism: Micrococcales bacterium; assembly: GCA_947489135.1. Lineage (GTDB taxonomy): Bacteria > Actinomycetota > Actinomycetes > Actinomycetales > Microbacteriaceae > Rhodoluna. Next base: position 4,365 of record CANLCU010000022.1, on the reverse strand, counting down.
GAGCCTTGGCTTCAACGTTTAGACGCAGCAGAGGCTCAGTGTTTGAGGCTCTAACGTTGAACCACCACCAGTCCCCTTGTGAATCAGTTCCTGAGACGGTGACACCGTCTAGGTGGTCAAAAGATGCTCGATCCTTGAAGGCTTCCTCAATCCTTGCTCTAGCCGCTGGGACATCAGTAACTGTTGAGTTGATCTCACCCGATAGGAAGTATGGATTGTATTGCTTTGAGATAGCACTCAAGGTCTCAGGCTGTGAACCAAACTCAGCCAAGACATGCATGGCTGCCAACATACCGTTGTCAGCTCCCCAGAAACTCTTGAAGTAGTAGTGAGCTGAGTGCTCTCCTCCGAAGGCTGCATTGGTTGCTGCCATTCGGTCTTTGATTAGCGAGTGGCCAACCTTAGTTCTCTCTCCAATAGCCCCAACAGATGCAATAACTTCTGAGACAACCTTTGAGGTAATGAGGTTATACAAAATAGTGATGTCTGAATCTTTATCTAGAGATCTCGCTCTAGCGATCTCTCGCTTAGCAACCATCGCTGCAACAGCACTAGGCGTAACCGGGTTTCCGTTCTCGTCAATTACAAAGCAACGGTCAGCATCGCCGTCAAAGGCAAGACCTAGATCTGCTTTGTGTTCAACGACCGCCTTTTGAAGATCAACTAAGTTCTTCGGTTCTAGTGGATTTGCCTCATGGTTAGGGAAAGTTCCATCTAGTTCGAAATACATCTCAACAATTTCAATTGGCAACTTAGCTAGTCCTGCTGCTGTGCCTAGAACTGCAGGAACAGTTAGTCCACCCATACCGTTAGCTGCATCAACAACAACCTTCATTGGCTTCACATTAGATAGATCAACTAATGTCCTCAGGTAAGTTGCATACTCAACCAAGACATCTTTCTTGATGTATGAACCAGGGGTTGCAACAGCTTCAATTCCTTCGGCAAGGAATACCTTTGCTCTATCTCTAATTGCAGCAAGGCCAGTATCTAGTGAAATACCTCTTGCACCTGCTCTGGAGAATTTGATTCCGTTGTAGCTTGCTGGGTTGTGGCTTGCAGTAAACATGGCTGCTGCCAGATTCATATCCCCCGAAGCAAAGTAAGACTCATCAGTTGAGCAAAGTCCAATAGAGATTACGTTCGCTCCACGAGCCTGAGCCCCTCTTGCGAAAGCTTGTTCAAATAGTGGAGAGGAGTCACGCATATCATGGCCAACAACAACTGACTTACCGGCTAGCTCTAACTCATCAACAAAGCCAGCAGCTAATGCTTCAACAACGTCTTCGGTTAGATCAATGTTTACTAAGCCACGAACATCATATGTTTTGACCATTGCGTCCCAATTGACACTCATAAGGGCCCTTCCACTCAACAAACTAAAGAATACAATGTCCCCATGAGCTTAAGACCTAGAGCTAGAGACCGCCACGGACGTGGCATCCGTCACTCGCTCTCTGGTGCTCTCTACAAGACAGGTGGCTCAAGCCTTGATTCATTTGCTTCAATAGTCAGCTCAACCTGCGAATACCTAAGAGAGCGCTGGCCTGAAGAACTCGGAGATCTGCAATATCGCATTCAAGATGCACCAGTCCTTGGTGCCAATTCAAAATTTGTGAAGCGATGGTCTGTAAGAGCAGAGACAAAGACAATCGTGATTTATAGACTGCCAATACTTAGGCTCAACCAGAATCAAAGCTCTAACCCAACTGAGGAAAGAGTTCGAATAGAGCACCACGTGTTTGAAGCAGCTGCTGAACTTATTGGCAAAGAGCCTTGGGAACTGATATTTGGTGATGACGAATAGTTAGTGAACGCTTACTTCTACTTGCCCTGAAATGTTCTTGTCATCTAGGACAGGAATAACACCAATACGACCATCAATGTCAATCACTAGATTCGCAAAGACTTCTTGATCACTTGGAATGATTCCCATCGATAGACCAGGAGTTGCTCTAATTACTTCAGTTGAAGATGCGCCAATGGTTCTCTTCACTGTCTCTCCACCAATCTTGATAGAAATGGTGGTTGGTTTATCGCTTGCGTTCGTCACAGATAGTTTGCTGATACCCACCTTCGGAACAGCAATGTATCTAGGAGTTGTGAAGGCTTCTGCTGGATTGATCCAGGAGAAGTCGGTGTAAGCACCAGGGATAGTTTTACTTCTAACTAGACGAACGCTTGAATTCACTGGAACATCAGAATCTAAGATTCCGAAGTAGTCGCCATCATCCAAAGCAGGTATTGGGAAATCCGTAACCTTGCCAGCAATGGCTGTGACGGAGAGAACAGTTCCGAATGTTTCAGAGGATGTGCCTAACACTTGGAAAGTGATGGTGGCATCTTTCTTACCTGGCACAAATACTCGAAGCATTTGTTCTATGTCTGAATACTTATCTGCTGTTGCTTTGAACTTGGCACTGTCCTTAGAACCTCTAATGAGAATTCCAGGAATGATTGCCTTAGTGCTCGCCTGTGGGGCCGGAGAAATGTAGTCAGCTCCAGCTGCACTGTTACCTCTAACCGCCTTCTGCTGAATAAGAGCAGTAATTGAACCACCACGGCTAATAACATGCACAGCTATAGATTCTGCTCTCAAAACAAATGATGAGATAGGAACAACGGTTGTCTTATTTGCTGGAACTGAGATGCCTGAAAGTCCAGCACTATTTGATGTTCCATTCTCAGTAAATATCTCTAGATCAACTGTTGAATCAATGCTTGTTGGGTTGGTCAGAACAAGTAGTGCTTCTCTTCCAACAGCAGTTGAACCACCAACTAACCAGAACTCACTCTGTGGCCTTAGACAAGGAGCTGCCAACAAGCCTCTAAGACTCTTGTTTCGGGCGAATTGAATTTGGTTGACGGCTAGCAGTTCCGAACCTTGAGCTTTCTTACCTGTTTCATCCAGCACAGTAAATGAAGATTCTTTGGTCAGTTTCTTGAAGATGTCTTGTCTGACATCAAAGCCAGTTACTGGCTTTGATGAATATCCTTTAAGGGAAGTACCTTTACTCGCTGAATAAGAAAGCGATGCACTGGCTGTTGCAGCTCTAATGAAGGTAGAAACAGAAGTCTGGTTCTTACCACCTGGAACAAAGGCAGGACCAGCACAAGTGATCTGCAAATCCTTGGCACTAACTTCATGAACCTGAGGTTCAATACTTGGTGTGCTGAGCAGGGCTAAAGGAGCACCGTAAACCACGGCAGCAGAAGCAACTGCTGCAACAAGAGTGAAGCGAATAATTCGAATAACCATTACTGCTCCTCCTCTACCTGAAAGCTATCTTCGTTAGCAGCCTGGATGTCGGCTCTGGATTTACGTCCTCGAGAAGTAGGAAGTGCAAGAAGAACATAACCAAAGATGATGCCCAGCTGAACAGATTTGGTTATTGACCAATAGGTCTGGTTGTCCTTTACCTCAAAGCTGTCGCTTGCCTTAACTCTCCAGAGCTGACCAAACTCAGTCTTACCAACTTGGTCTAGTTCCTTCACTGAGTTCAAACTAACTGCCAGATCGGCATTACCCTCACTATCAGTAACAAGCACATAGCCAATTCCTGCTTCTTTTAGAACAGGGTTTAGATCTTTGCCATTAGCTGAAACAAGATTTCCAACTAGAACCGAAATAGAACTCTTCAGTTCATCAGATGAAACGTTTCCAACATTCTGTGAACTAAATCGATATGCAGTTGATACCGCATCTAGTCTCAGCCCATTAGGTCTAACTAGTTCTGCTCGGAACGATTGATCACCAGTTTCACCAAGGCTCGAAAGAATTAGAAGTCTCAGATCGTTTCCTGCGTTAGCTTCTGCTTCAAAGATTGCTGGAAGATTTCTAGAATCTCCGAAAGTAACCTTGGCTGGTGTGAGTGCGGAGCTGAACGCTAGTGGTAGTAGACCTCCAACAACAGCCACTGTAAGTAGCGCTCTTCTCAAGCTAACTCGAGTTAGAGAGTCAAGCCAAATACCCATGGCTGCAATTACACAAACCACAGTAAGCATCACCAAAGGTGTTGGGCTATCAAACACTGCCTTAGATGAGTTCAAGAAGATAGATCCAGTTCCACCGGATGTGAAAGGTATTCCTTGAATCAACCAAAGGTTTGCAAGTGCCATTAGAGCTAGTAGCCAAAGACCAAAGACTCCCTTTGCTTTGGCAAGAAGAGCAAGTAGACCAAAAGCCAATAGACCAATTGCAGCCCAACCAAGCAACTGGTCTTGACCAAGAAGTGCTTCCAACAAATTCTTCTGCTTGCTTGGATAAGAAATTGTTGGATCAGCTAGAACTGCAAGTGGTGTTTGGTTGATAAAAACTTGGTAGACAAGATATGGAAATACCAGAGCAGAAGCAGGCAAGACAAT
>CANLCU010000021.1 GCA_947489135.1 Micrococcales bacterium | reverse complement strand
TGCACTTGCAAAATACGACAAAACGTAAATAGTGTATGCAATAGCTAGAACGAGTGAGATTAGTGTTAGAACACTGCGGTTTTTTAACATGTGTGCCTTTCGTTATTCGTTGATTGATGTTGCCGGTACTTCGAATTGAACGGAATCTGCGAGCAGTCCGTTCTTGAAAGAGAATGTGTATGAATCCTGTTCCTTAACATCAAAGGCGACTTCGCCTCTTAGTTGTCCCTGCGCCGGAACACTTCCATCCAATGGTGAATCCGTATCCGCAAAAATTGCGACGTCGTATCGTCTTGAATCAGAGCCCTGAAGTTGAGTAAGTAGGAGTGTAGAAAGACTCAATTCCTCTGCGGAGTTATTCACAACTGTGACGTCAAGAATTAGGTACTTGTCATTAGTAGGCTCAGAACCCAGGATTCCGGCGGTGCTGTAACGAGCTCCATTGAGAGTGATCGAATAGTCATCTCGAACTATTGTTTCGCCAATAGACTTTGCTTCGTTTGCGGGAGTTTCTACGTTTGGAGGCGAGTCCTTTTCGTCAAATTTACCAACGTTTTGAAAAGCACATCCGGAGAGGCTAAATAGCAGCAGTAGTACCGAAAGTGTTCCAACTATTTTCTTCACTTATGAAGACTAGATGCCAGTGTCCTCATATGGACCCCCTTTCAAGTCGTTATTTATAACAATGGCGTTACCGAACTTCAGCTAATTAGCTCTGTTCTTCAAGCACCAACAAGAGATTTGGGCTGTTGTTGAGTTATGCAGTGGATACCGCCACCCCTATCAAAGATAGGTCTGGCGTCAATAAGTCTTATTTCTCGACCTGGATAGACATCCTCAAGGATGCCCTTAGCTACTTGATCATTCGGGTCATCAAAGGCACACAACAACACTGCATCGTTGAGGATGTAGTGGTTGATGTATGAGTAGTCAACGAAGCCAAGTTCGTCTTTGAGCAGCTTTGGTGCAGGAACTTTCACAATACGAGCATGGGTTTGTTCTTCAAGTCGAGCAATGACCTCATGGGTGACGGAATTATCTGGGTGTGAAGCATCCTGCTGGTCATGAACTAGGAGAGTGTTCTCATCAGCGAAGCATGCGACGATGTCGATGTGTCCTTTAGTGCCGAAGGTTTCATAGTCTCTGGTGAGCCCTCGTCTAATCCAGATGACTTTATCTGTTCCAAGTTTTGAATTCAGTTCTGCTTCAACTTCAAATCTTGACCAGTCAGGGTTTCTTTCAGAACCAAGTTGAACGGTTTCAGTTGCCAGAAGAAGGCCTGCTCCATTGGTGTGGATACCTCCACCTTCATTTACCAAATCACTCTTAATAATTTCTACGTTGACGTGCTTGGCCATAAACGATGCAACTTTGTCGTCCAGTTCATACTGAGACCAACTTTGAGCACCCCAGCCGTTGAATACCCAGTCGATAGCACCAAGTGAATTAGTTTCACTATTCACAACAAATGTTGCACCGCTGTCTCTAATCCAACTGTCATCAAGTTCACAAACAACCAGTTCAATATCTTTTGAGAGGTACTTCTTTGCCTGTGCTAGATGTCTTTCATTAACTAGAACTGTTACAGGTTCATATTCAGCTGCAGTGTTAGCTACCTCTGACCAAGCGAGGAAGGCATCTTCTTCTTGGGCGTAATCAGCAGCAGGCCAAGCAAGCCAGGTTCTCTCATGCTTTGCCCATTCAGCGGGCATCTTCCAACTCATTGCAGATCCTCTGTTGTGTTTTGATTCACGCCTGCAATACCACCATCAATGCCATCGCCTGAATCAGTTCTTTCATTAACAACTGGCTTGACTAGAGCTTGATAGGTATCAGGTCTTCTAGTGGCAAGGAAAGGGAATAGGTTTAACCAGTCTCTTCTTTGGTCAAGATCAAGATCAGCAACTAGTACTTCATCTTCATCTCTTGAAGCACTTGCCAGCACTCGACCATAAGGATCAGAGATGAATGAACTTCCATAGAAGTTCAAGGCGCCTTCGTTACCCCAACGGTTAGGAACAATCATGAAGGTTCCATTAGCGATACCGTTACCAACAATTACCTGCTGCCATAGAGGAGCTGTATCAAATTCAGGATGATCAGGCTCTGATCCAATTGCTGTTGGATAAACCAACACTTCTGCTCCACCTAGTGAATAAGCTCTAGCAACCTCTGGAAACCATTCATCCCAACAGGTAGGTAAACCAAAGCTTGCAAGCGTTGCATCTTCGCCAACCTCTAATTCATAAACTGGATAACCATCTGGAGTGTTAGGGCCAGGAGCAAAGTACTTATCTTCGTAATAGCCAGCGGTAACTGGAATGTGAAGTTTAGGTGTGTAGGCAATTAGCTCACCAGCAGGGTTGACAATGATGGCAACGTTGGTTCCTCTACCATCTTCTAACTCTGTGTCTTCATAAAGTGAGGCGTGCAGATAGATGCCATGTTTCTCGGCAGCGGCCTTAGCAAACTGGAAGGTCTTGCCTTCAAGATCCTCAGCGATAGAAGCGGGCTTACCCGTTGGCAGCTTGTCTGCTGGATATCTACTTAGTGTGAGTTCAGGTAGGAAAACCATTTGAGCACCAGCATTACTTGCTAGCTCAATACCTTTGTTGAGGTTCGCTATATGCGATGCTTCATCTTTATCCCAGTGCATCTGAACTAGAGCAACTCTGATTGGCTTTCTAGTCTGTTCTTTGACACGGCTAAGAGATGGAAGAGCTGGAGCGATTGTTACTTTCATTTACCTTCATCCATTGAATCTAGGAGAGCGACAAGCAGTTTCAATTCAGTTCTAGGGTTCACAATTGCAAAGCGTGCATTTGGTTTTCCATTATGTGAACTAGGAACTACAAAGCCAAGTTCTTGTTTCAAAATGCGATCGGACCAAGCTTCATAATCTGAAAGCTTCCATCCTTCTTTTTCAAAGACAACAATGGAGAGTTCTGGTTCTCTGACGAGTTTCAAATCAGAACGTTTCCTGATTACATCAGCTATTTGATGAGCTAACTTGATGTTTTCTGAAATGGCTGTTCTATAAGCCTTTACTCCATATGTAGCAATAGAGAACCAAAGAGGTAATCCTCTGGCTCTTCTAGTGAGGTTGTATGCGTAATCACTTGGGTTGTAGTCGCCACCATCGGTCAAAGCGTCTAGATACTCTCCATGTTGGGTGTGAGCAGCCGCAGCAAGAGCCGGCTTTCTATAAACCAGAGCACAGCAATCAAAAGGAGTAAAGAGCCACTTGTGTGGGTCAACAATGAACGAGTCTGCTTTTTCTGTTCCCTTGAACAAGTGCTTACTTGCTGGATCTAAGATTCCAGCAAGACCATATGCACCATCAATGTGATACCAAACTCCAAGCTTCTTGGCAGCTGTTCCAACCTCATCTAGTCGGTCAACGATTCCAAAGTTAGTTGTTCCTGAGGTAGCCACAACAGCGAATAGCCCATCTTTGATTTTCTTTGCAGCTTCTAGAACTGCTTTACCTCTGAGTCTGCCTTCGGAATCAACATCAGCTAATACAACATCAATGTCCATAACTCTTGCTGCTGCTTTGAGCGAAGAGTGTGATTCTTTAGAAGCAATAATTGACCAACGCTTAGGAAGTTTTAGTCCAGCCTTCTTACGGTTGTTGATTGCTGTATGTCTTGCTGTTACAAGAGCAGAAAGATTTCCAAGAGATCCACCTTGAACAAATACTCCTCCAGATGTCTTAGGAAGACCTACTTCTTTAGCTAGCCAAGCTAGAACTTCGTTCTCAGCAAATACAGCTCCTGATCCTTCAAGCCATGAACCTCCGTAGACAGAAGTCGCTGAAACTACTAGATCAAATAGTGTTGCTGCTTTTGTTGGTGCAACAGGAATAAAACTTAGGTAGCCAGGGTGATCAGTTGAGATACAGGCAGGAGCTAAGACTTCTTCGAATACCTTTAGTGCTTTCTTGCCACCCAATCCTTTTTCAGAGATGGTGTTACTTGCATTTTTCTGTAGAAACTTAAGAGTCTGAGGACCATCTAGTGGAGCTGGGTCTAGAGCCATTCTTTCGCGTGCATATTCGATTACGCTTTCGCGTAATGCGATTGTCTCAGACGTCGAGCTATGCATCTTGCTAGCGGCTTTGTTTGTCATTTCTTAACCTTTAGCTGGCTTACGACGTTTAGCAATAGAGAATACGAATCCAAGCACGCAGACTACAAACAGAACTATTGATCCAATGTTTCTGCTCTCAGCAATAGCAGCACATGAAGTCCAGTCATCTTGTTGAGGAACGGTGCAGTAGTCAGGGCTAAAGAACCCGATAGCAGATGCAAGTATTCCAACTAAAGCAACGGTTGCGATCATTGCTAGGGAGTTGTTGCTAATTTCACGCTTAGACATTTACACCTTTATTGAGCTAGCTCTTGAAGTTTCAGCAAGGATGATTCCCGCTACCACTATTAAACCGCCAATTACCTCAAGAGTTGTCATTGATTCATTGAGCCAAGCCCAAGCAAAGACTGTTGCAAAGACTGTTTCAGCAGTGGCAATCACGCCTACTGCTGTGGCGGATAGGTTGCCTAAGGCTATGTAGTCCAGAAGCATTGGAATAAATGAGCCCATGATGCCAATCCAAAGAAGCCCTGCCCAGACTGGCATTGAGATTCCACTCAGGTTTCCACCCAGATTGAACTCAAGATTAATGTCGATTACCTTACCTGGATTGATTAGGTTCATGATTGCCCAGAAGATAGCAGCTACTGCAAAGGTATAGAAGAGCGTTGACATGGCATCACGCTTACGTTGAGTGTGCTCACCAATCAGGAAATAGATGCTCAGACATACTGCTGCCATAATTGCCCAAGCAACACCTAACGGGTTTAGAGCTGAGTTCCAAATGTTGCTCACGATTGCAAGTCCAATAAGAACTGCTGCAATGCCAAACCAGAGCCTTGGACGAACCTTTTCCTTGAATAGGAGAAGAGCAACCAGGGGGACAATCACGATGGCCGTGTATTCAATCAGAAGCGCAACGCTGATCGGAAGAAGGCTAACCGCATTTGAGTAGGACCACTGCATAAGTGCGACACCGAAGACTCCATAGAAAACCAGAACTGGAAGCTCCTTCTTGGTTATCTTGAAAGCTTGCTTATTTGTAAACAACAGCACTATTCCTGCAATTAGGGCTGTAATGGCAGTCCTAAATAGCACGAGTTGCTCTGGGTTGATTTCTGTGCCAAGAATGATCTTTACTGTAGATGCATTAAAGCCAAACATCAGTGCTGCAAAAGATACAGCAGTAATCCCGACAGTGGGGTTTCGGTTGGCTACTCTACTCACCCATTAACCCTAGGCTAGAGCCATGACTGAATATGTACTTGCCGGTGGCTGTTTCTGGTGTCTTGATTCCTCTTTCTCTCAATTCAAGGGAATCATCGATGTTGAGTGTGGATATGCCGGTGGGCATACCAGCAACCCAACCTATGAAGAAGTTTGTAGTGAAAAGACAGGTCATGCTGAAGTTGCCAAGATCATATTCGATGAATCAATCATCAGTTCAGATGTAGTGCTAGATCTCTACTTCACAGTTCACGACCCAAGGCAGCTAAACCGTCAGGGTAACGACATTGGTTCAAGCTACAGATCAGCAATGTTCTACCAAGGTGAAGAACAAAAAGAGATATTTGAAAAAGCTTTAGTGCGTGCAGGTCAGATGTGGGATGGCGAAATCGTCACCACATTGCAGCCGCTAGAAATCTTCTGGGCAGCTGAGGAGTATCACCAGGACTACTTCTCTAAGAATCCAGGTAATGCATATTGCCAGAGTGTTGTTAGTGGCAAGATGGCAAAGACTCGAGCATCTTTCACTGAATACCTAAGGTAAATTCTTGGTTGTGGAAAACTAGAGCAGCAATTTAGTTTTCTTGGCAATCTTTCTGAATCAGTTATGAATACTTTTCAGAAAGGCAATAAATGTCAGATCAATACAGCGTCACAGGACTCGTGGCAACAACTCCAAGACATCTTGTAACTCAAGACGGTTTACCAATCACTTCATTTCGACTAGCGGCATCTCTTCGTAAATTCGATAGAACACTCAATCGTTGGGTTGATGCTGAAACTAATTGGTTCACCATTACCTCCTTCCGTCAGCTAGCAGTCAACTCATCTATGTCCATCTCCAAAGGAGATCGCATTCTGGTCATGGGAAGACTTCGAGTTAGAGACTGGGATAACGGTGAAAGAGCAGGAACTTCAGTTGAGATTGAAGCAGAAAGCATCGGTCACGACCTGGTGTGGGGTTCAACTACCTTCACAAGAACAGTGAAATCTCAGGAGAGCGACCAAGAAGTTGCTCCAGCACCTGATGATGTCGAAGTAGAACAAGTAACTCCTACTGCCTCCAAAGGTAAAGAAAAGGCTCTAGCCAATAGCTAGTAGATAGGATCCAGCAGTCTCTTGCCCTAAAGTCCAGCTGCTGGTGTGCGACACTCACTTTCAACATCAATGATTGGGAACCTGACCCCTAATCACCTTCGGATATACTTATCTCCGAGCGAACTTGATTGTGAGTGTCGCATTTATCTTTTAGAGGACCAATAATGGCTGAATTCATCTACCAAATGCACAAGGCCCGTAAGGCACACGGGGATAAGGTCATCCTGGATGATGTGACCATTGCCTTCTACCCTGGGGCAAAGATTGGTGTCGTTGGGCCTAATGGTTCAGGTAAGTCAACAGTTCTAAAGATTATGGCTGGAATGGACACACCTTCTAACGGTGAAGCCAGATTGTCTCCAGGTCACACAGTAGGAATCCTTCTGCAAGAGCCACCTCTAAACGAAGAGAAGACAGTTCTTGGAAACGTTGAAGAAGCAGTTGCACATGTCAAATCAAAAGTGGATCGTTTCAATGAGATCAGTGCTGAGCTAGCCAACCCAGAAGCTGACTACGACACTTTGTTGGAAGAAATGGGCAAGCTTCAAGAAGAGATTGATCACCTAGATGCTTGGGATCTAGATAACCAGCTAGAACAGGCCATGGATGCTCTTCGTTGCCCTCCAGGGGATACAGCTGTTACCCACCTCTCTGGTGGTGAGCGAAGAAGAGTTGCTCTTTGTAAGTTGCTTCTAGAAAAGCCAGACCTACTTTTACTTGATGAGCCAACAAACCACCTCGATGCTGAATCTGTTCTATGGCTAGAGCAGCACTTGGCTAAATACCCAGGTGCAGTTCTTGCTGTTACTCACGATAGATACTTCCTCGATAACGTTGCTGAATGGATTCTGGAACTAGATAGAGGTCGTGCTTACCCTTACGAAGGTAACTACTCAACCTATCTAGAGAAGAAGCGCGAGCGTCTAGAAGTTCAAGGTAAGAAAGATGCCAAGTTAGCGAAGCGTCTTGGGGATGAACTTGATTGGGTCAGATCATCTGCTAAAGCTCGTCAGACTAAGTCAAAGGCTCGTCTTGCTCGCTATGAAGAAATGGCAGCAGAGGCAGATAGAACTAGAAAATTAGACTTCGAAGAAATTCAGATTCCACCTGGCCCAAGACTTGGTTCTATTGTTCTTGAAGCTAAGGACCTGCAAAAAGGTTTTGAAGGTAGATCTTTAATCAGCGGTCTAACTTTCTCTCTTCCAAGAAATGGAATCGTTGGAGTCATTGGTCCTAACGGTGTTGGTAAATCAACTCTGTTCAAAACCATCGTTGGCTTAGAGCCTCTGGATGGGGGAGAGCTAAAGATTGGTGAAACTGTAAGTATTTCTTACGTTGACCAATCACGTGGTGGCATTGACCCTAACAAGACTTTGTTTGAAGTTGTTTCCGATGGGCTGGATTTCCTACAGGTTGGAAACGTAACTGTTCCTTCAAGAGCGTATGTTGCTGCCTTTGGATTCAAAGGTCCAGATCAGCAGAAGCCAGCAGGAGTCCTATCCGGTGGTGAGAGAAACCGTTTGAACCTCGCTTTGACTTTGAAGCAGGGTGGAAACCTACTGCTTCTCGATGAGCCAACAAACGACTTGGATGTTGAAACTCTTGGTTCTCTAGAGAATGCTCTCTTGGAGTTCCCTGGTTGCGCAGTGGTTATTACGCACGATAGATGGTTCCTAGACAGGGTTGCTTCGCACATCCTTGCCTATGAAGGCACAGACGATAACCCGGACCAGTGGTACTGGTTCGAAGGCAACTTCGAAGGTTATGAAGAGAACAAGATTGCTCGTCTAGGACCAGAAGCTGCTAAGCCTCACCGCTCAACCTATAGACGATTGACCAGAGACTAGTCCTTGTCTACGAAATCAAGTTTTGTTCTACCAAGCAATGCAGATGTTGTTGATCTTGGTAAGTACCTAGATAGAGCCAATCGAATGGACACTAAAGGTGCTGTCCGATTAAGAGCCTATGGCGATGTCCTAACCGTTTATGTTGCACCTATCTTTAGCGGCGACTATGAAGAAGATGCACCAATTGTTCTAGGACTTAGAACTATTCAGCTTGCAGAAGCAACTGAGTTTGATCTAACTGTTTTGATTTCAGATCTTCTAGCAAGAGTGAACTCAGTTGCCAAAGGTGAAGTTCAAGAAGAACAACTCAGCCTTTCTGATCGACTTTTGAACCTAACGGGTAAGGGTCCTTCTAAAGAGAATCAGATTTACCTAGATTTCGATTTAGTAGAAGTTTCTTGGAGCACCGAAACGCCAACCAGAACTGGTTGGGAGTTTGGTGGAGAAATACCTGAATCAGAACTAACTGAGATTGCTCGCAAGGGTATTGCCGAAGTATCAGAAACTCTTCCATCATCTGTTGGTGGTCCTATTGCTGCTCGAGTGAGAAGTGAAATCTGGGGCAGAGCATTCGACTACAAATTCCCTCTACCAATGGGATCTGCTTTTGTGGCAGCAGGCTTAGGTTTCCTTACCGAAGGTGAAATCGTGCCTTGGTATGTTTCTGGTGACTGGGTGAGACTAAGTTCTGAGCACGGACACGTACTTGCTAGATTCGCGAAAGACTACGTGCCTCTAAAGCCTTAGTCCTCCATTGTGTTGAGCATTGCTGTTGCTGCTCTATCTAGATATGCCCACATCTGAGCGTGATAAAGCTGAGGTAATTCCTGGGAAACTAATGCCGCTTCCATGTGGGTAAGCCATGCTTTTCTTGCTGCTGGGTTTATCTTGAATGGCTGGTGTCTCAGTCGCAGACGCGGATGTCCTCTTACCTCTTGGTAAGTAGTTGGCCCACCCCAGTATTGCTCTAGGAATAGTTGCAGGCGTTCTTGTGCTGGAGCTAAATCTTCTTCCGGATACATCGGCTTGAGAATCGGGTCTTGAGCCACACCTTCATAAAACTTGGCACATAGTTTCCTAAAGAACTCTTTGCCACCTACAAGTTCATAGATGTCGCCTTCAACATTTGATCCAGTTTGGTGAGTGAGTCGAACTGTTTCGACTCTCTCGCGATCTTCGAACTGCTCTTCAGTCATTAGTTTTTGACGTTGACGTAAATAGCGTTCGAGCTAGGGGCTAACTTGATGTTTGCCTTATCGAATTCTTCCTTCACGGCCATGCGAAGTTTGCGAGCAACATCATCTTTATCTTCAGGCTTAGTTTTTTGCACTAAACGAAGAACAATTCCATCTCCAGAAATTGAATTGATTCCCCAGATCTCTGGTTCGCCAAGAGCTTTGCCATCAATGCTCTTGGCTGCTTTTAGAAGTGCTTCTTGGGCTTTAGAAATGTTGGACTTGTATTCGATTGCAACATCCAAAACAGCACGAGCCCAACCCTGGGACTGGTTGCCAACACGCATGATCTCACCGTTGCGAACAAACCAGAGAGTTCCTTCTAGGTCTCTAACCTGAGTAACTCTTAGGCCAACGCTTTCAACAACACCTTCTGCTTGCCCTAGATCAACAAAGTCTCCAACACCGTATTGGTCTTCAAAGACGATGAACAAACCAGAGATCAGGTCCTTCACAAGTGATTGAGCTCCGAAGCCAAGACCGGCACCTAAGATACCTGCACCAGCAACAATTGCTCCAGCTGATACACCTACTTCAGTAAGAGCGATGCTGATGACTGTGAAGGAAAGCCCCCAAGTAGCTAGGTTTCCTAGAACAGATGCGATGGTTCTAGTTCTTTGCAGAAGACGAGCTTGAGCAAGGGGAGAGGCTTCCTTAGTTATTCCCTCAATCTTGCGAACGCTCTTGGTAACGGACTTCACAACTCTGTTGATAGCTAGCTGCAGTAAACCTCGAAGTAAAAGAGCGGCAAGAATGCTCAGCAAAATGCGCAGGCCTGGACCCCACTCTGAATAAAAGCTAACAATCCATGCTGGCATTTTGTATCCGCCTTTTCCTTCTCGAAACTATCTGTCTTGAGCTTGCACTTTTAGTGCTCTATCGATTGGGTCAAGGTTCTCAACCAGCAATCTTCTAAGAGCAGGAATGGCAGCAACCTCAGGAGTGTCTAAGAACTTTCTAGTCTTCTCTGCCAAGTCTGATGTTGCAAGTGTGATTGGGTAAAGGTTCACAATCGCATACTCAGCCATCTTGAAAGTCTTTGAGTTCCAGATCTTCAAGACATCAGCAAAGTACTTGTCAACAAATGGTGCTAGCAGTTCAGCTGTTGCTCCTCTTTGGAAACCAAGAGTTGAGTACTGAAGGATGGTGTTTGACCACTCATCAGTTTCAACTGCAGTGTGCCAAGTCTTAGCCTTTGATTCAGCGGTTGGAATTGCTGCCTTTGCAAGAGCAGCAGCCTTCTGTCCGTTAGCAGTGTTATCGGTAGCCAACATTGCATCAATCTCTGCTTCGTCAGCAGCACCAGTTGCAACAAGACCTGTCAGTAGATCCCACTTCAAGTCAGTGTCGATTTCACGACCAGCAAGTTTCTCTGAGCCTGATAGCAAACCACGAAGGGCAGCTGTGTGCTCATCATTAGATGCGAAACGAGGGAAGTACTTTAGGAACTGAAGCTGTGCTTCTGATCCTGCGTCAGCGCTTCTAGCCATGTCAATAAGAGCATCGGCAATCTTGACCTTGTATTCCAAACGGTTTTCAGGCTTTAGATACATGCTCTGAACTGTTACCAGTTGGTTGAGAAGAGTCATCATCGCAGTTGCGTTTGATTCAGTTGCGATGTTCTTTAGAACTAGGTGGATGAAGTCCTTTGGATCTGCTTCAGCATCACGAGTTGAATCCCAAGCAGCACCCCATAGCAGTGCTCTTGCAAGAGAGTCATCAACGACCGCAAGGTTGTGCAAAGTGGTCTGCCATGATCTGTCATCTAGACGTAGCTTGGCATAAGCCAAGTCACCATCGTTTAGAAGAATCAGGTCAGGACGCTTAGTTCCAACAAGTTCAGGAACCTCTGTCTTTGCTCCATCGATATCAACTTCAACTCTGTGAGTTAGAACAACCTTGCCATCGACCAAGTTGTAGTAACCAATGCCTAGACGGTGAGGTCTAAGTGTTGGGTAGTCAACGTGGTGTGACTGCAGTACTGAGAATGAAGTGATGTTGCCCTCTGCATCTTCAGCTAGTTCTGCACGAAGTGTGTTCACTCCAGAGGTTTCTAGCCATAGCTTTGACCAATCACGAAGTTCTCTTCCTGAAGTTAGTTCAAGCTCGGTTAGCAGATCTACTAGCTCTGCGTTAGCGAATGCGTGCTTCTTGAAGTAAGAAGCTAGACCTTTCATAAAGTTCTCTTGACCTACCCAAGCAACTAGCTGTCTAAGAACAGAGCCACCCTTGGCATAGGTAATCGCATCGAAGTTAACCTGAACATCTTCTAGGTCTCTAATGTTTGCTACAACTGGGTGAGTTGAAGGCATCTGGTCTTCACGGTATGCCCAAGACTTCTCGTGGGATGCGAATGTTGTCCACGCTTCTTTGTATTCGGTTGCTTCAGCGGTAGCTAGGTATGAAGCGTATTCAGCGAATGACTCGTTAAGCCATAGATCATTCCACCAACGCATGGTTACTAGATCTCCGAACCACATGTGGGCTAATTCGTGAAGAACAGTAATGATTCTTCTTTCCTTGATGAAGCCGTTTACTGCTCCACGGAATACATAGGTTTCGGTGATTGTTACGGCCCCTGCGTTTTCCATTGCTCCAGCGTTGAAGTCAGGAACGAATAGCTGGTCATATTTCTCAAACGGGTAAGGGTAATCAAACTGCTCTTCGAAAAAGACGAAACCTTCTTTAGTCTTTTCGAATAGGTAATCAGCATCAATGTATTTAGCAAGTGATGAACGACCGAATACTCCAAGTGGAATAGTTCTGCCATCGCTGCTGGTTAGTTCATCACGCCACTCTGTGTATGGGCCTGCAATAAGAGCAGTGATGTATGAAGAAACTCTTGGAGTTGGTGCGAATACCCATACAGATGTTCCATCTCCTCTTTCAACAGGAGCTGGGGTAGGGGAGTTAGAAATCATCTTCCAGTTGCTAGGACCTGTAACAATGAACTGGAAAGTTGCCTTTAGATCTGGCTGCTCGAATACAGCAAACATTCTTCTTGAGTCTGGAACCTCGAACTGGGTATAGAGGTAAACCTCGTTGTCCACTGGGTCAACGAATCTGTGTAGACCTTCACCGGTGTGCATGTATGGGTTATCGCTAACCACAACTAGCTCGTTGTTGGCCTCTAGGTTATCTAGCTGGATGCGAATGCCATCGGCTACTGATACATCTAGGTCCTTGCCGTTGAGGGTTACTCGGTGAACCTTCTGGG
This sequence comes from Micrococcales bacterium, assembly GCA_947489135.1. GTDB lineage: Bacteria > Actinomycetota > Actinomycetes > Actinomycetales > Microbacteriaceae > Rhodoluna. The sequence goes on along the minus strand of CANLCU010000021.1, from coordinate 3,339 downwards.
TGATGGCATCAATGAAGGTGGATGTCCCAACATGGTTGCTGGTGAACTTCACTGTGGTTGTAGCACCAAAGACTTCTTCACCTCGCATAAGGTCTAGCTCAACGGTGTATGAAGACACTTCCAAAAGTTCGGCACGCTCGGCGGCTTCAATTCGGGTGAGGTTCTCAGCAGGCATTACATCTCCTAGGTAAGGTTTATTTCAATAGCAACTAGCCTAGTATTGACCAACAACCCCGCTAGAAGGTTTTTATCAAGATGCGTATTCACATAGCCACAGATCACGCTGGTTTAGAACTAAGCCATTTCCTCATTCAGGAGCTAAAGGCTTCTGGTCACGAGGTCTTTGACCACGGACCTAAAGAGTATGACCCACTGGATGACTACCCGAGTTTCTGTATAACAGCAGCCTTGGCGGTAAGAGCCGATGAGGATGCAGGGAACCAGGCACTGGGGATTGTGTTGGGTGGATCAGGTAACGGAGAGCAAATAGCAGCAAACAAGGTTCACGGCATTAGAGCAGCATTGGTCTGGAACATTGATACTGCCAAGCTTGCTCGCCAGCACAATGACGCCAATGTAGTTGCAGTTGGAGCAAGACAGCACTCTCAAGAAGAAGTCTTGGAACTAATCAAGGCTTTTATTGCTGAGCCTTTCTCTCAAGATGAGAGACACATCAGAAGAATTGGAAAGATTGCTACCTACGAACAAACCTCTGAAATCCTTTAGGAAAAGCAAAACCTAAATGCCTGAGGGTCATTCCGTTCAAAGATTTGCCAATGACTTTAATAAGAAGTTCAAAGGTTCAGTTGTTCGTGTTGATTCTCCCCAAGGTCGTTTCTCTTCAGAAGCCAAACTTATTGATGGTCGAATTCTTCTAAAAGCAAAAGCAATCGGTAAACAGATGTTTTTGAAATTCGACAATGGTTTGACCTGTCGCATTCACTTAGGCATTTACGGCAAGTGGCGATTCACCGAAGACCTGGAAAAGCTCATGCCGGGTCAAGTCAGAGTTAGGTTTTTCAACGAGCAATTCCTAGCCGATCTTCGAGGCCCAACGATCTGTGAAGTTATAGACCAAAGGGCTGTCAAAGTGATTGAGAATCGTCTAGGTCCTGATCCAACTAACACCGACCCAAGAGGTTTACAAAAACAAAGATTTATTGATCGAGTTGGTTCCTCAGCCAGTCCAATCGGGATCTTGCTAATGAATCAAGAAGTCATCAGCGGTATTGGAAATGTCTATCGAGCAGAGATTCTCTTCAGAGCACAGATTAGCCCCCATGCTCCAGGTAAGTCACTGAGCGTTCAACAGATAGAAGACATTTGGATTGATACGGTGAAGCTCATGAAAGTTGGGGTTGCCACCGGTTTTATGACAACTAGAGAAGAGCGCCTAAAAAAGAGGACTAAGAAGGCTGATCGGAACTATGTCTATCAGAGGCAAGGGGAGAGATGCCTTCGCTGCGAGGGATTAGTCCAGATAGAACTAATGGCAACCAGGAAGCTCTATTGGTGCCCTGGTTGCCAGTTCTAAGCCTGTTTCTAGGCTTTGTGGAGCGGGTGACGGGAATCGAACCCGCACAATCAGTTTGGAAGACTGAGACTCTACCATTGAGCTACACCCGCATTTGTGGTTTTGATTCTGCTCTCATACATTCTATGGGTTAGGATTACGGAGGTTGTTTTGTTTTGAAGAAATTCAAGATAAAAACCACCGGGGTGTAGCGTAGTGGCTAGCGCGCCTGCTTTGGGAGCAGGATATCGCAGGTTCGAGTCCTGTCACCCCGACCATTTTGTTAAAAATAGGCCGGCTCAAGCCGACCACGTCTAATGGAGCCACTAGTGAAAACCACTGTTGAACGTCTAACCCCGACCAGAGTCAAGCTGAACATTGAGGTAACTCCAGAAGAGTTCAAGCCAAGCCTTGATCACGCATACGAGCACATTGCTGAGAGCGTGAACATCCCTGGTTTCCGTAAGGGCAAGATCCCTGCTGCAATCTTGGACCAGAGAGTTGGACGTCCAGCTATCTTGGCTCACGCAATCAACGATGGTCTTGACAGCATTTACCGTAAGGCAATTGAAGCTGAAAAACTTCGTCCACTAGGTCAGCCTTCAGCTGATGTTAAGCAGTCACCAGATGAGAAGACTTTCGCTGGCAACCTAGTTGTTGAAATTGAAGTTGAAGTTCGTCCTGAAATTAAGCTTCCTGAATACAAGGGCATGAAGGTTAAAGTTGATGTCATCAACGTTGACAAAGCAGAAGTAGAAGCTGAAATTGATCGCCTACGTGCACGCTTTGGAACTCTAACTACAGTTGAGCGTCCAGCAGCCAAGGGTGATTTCACCTCTATTGATTTAGTTGCAATGGTTGATGGCAAGCAGATTGATCAGGCTCAGAACATTTCTTATGAAATCGGAAGTGATTCACTTCTAGATGGAATTGATGACGCTCTAGACACCCTCACTGCAGGTGAAACAACAACTTTCAAGAGCAAGCTTGTTGGTGGCGACATGGCAGGACAGGAAGCTGAAATCACAGTTACCCTTAACGCCGTTAAGGAACGCGAACTTCCAGCTATTGATGATGCATGGGCTCAGATGGCTAGCGAGTTCGACACAGTCAAGGAACTAAAGGCTGGACTAGAAGACCAGATCAAGAAGTCAAAGTCTTACACTCAGGGTCTTCAGGCTAGAGAGCTTCTAACAGAAGAACTTCTAAAGCTTGTTGATGTTCCTGTTTCTCAGGAACTAATCAATGCTGATGTTGAGCGTCACCTTGAAGGCGAAGGCCGTCAGAAGGACGATGCTCACCGTGCAGAGGTAATCATTGAGTCAACTAAGTCTTTCCAGGTTCAGATGTTGCTAGATGCAATTGCTGAAAAAGAAGAGGTAAGAGTCAACGAGAACGAGTTGCTTCAATACCTAATGCAGGCAAGCCAGTCATACGGCATGGACCCTAACGAGTTCGTGAAGGCTGTAGACGAGCAGGGCCAGATCCCTTCATTCGTAGCTGAAGTTGCTAGACGTAAGGCTCTATCAGTTGTTCTAGAGGCTGCAAAGGTCACTGACAGCGATGGCAAGGCCGTTGATTTAGCTGAATTCACTAAGTCTGATGATGGCTTCACACCTGAGAACCACGAAGGTCACGACCACAACTAATCCCTAGGCGATTATTGCCTGTGGCGAACATGCGAATGTTTTCGGTGTTTCCTCGGTTATCTTGATTATGCAAAACAGATTAGAGGAGCAGTAAATGGCTGAACACACACCACAGAGCAACGTATTTGAGAGATTGCTCAAGGACCGCATTATTTGGCTAGGCGACGATGTTCGCGA
>CANLCU010000020.1 GCA_947489135.1 Micrococcales bacterium | reverse complement strand
CGCTATCTAGTCGGAGCAGCTGGCATCAAAGAAGAGATCAATGATCACTTTGACATTGGTGGACCTGAAGTTCTTACCTATAGAGAACTGATGATGCAGTATGCCGAAGCCGCTGGGCTTCGTAAGAGAATCATCATGCCGTTACCTGTTCTAACGCCAAGACTTTCAAGTGCTTGGGTAGGACTTGTAACACCAGTACCAATTACTTTGGCTAGAAGACTCATCGACAGTTTAAAAAATGAAGTTGTTTGCTCTGATGACAGGATCAAGAAGTACATCCCAGATCCTCCTGCTAATGGGCTAACGACATTCAAAGCCGCTGTTTCCTTAGCACTAACCCGAATCAAGGAAGCCCACGTAGAAACTCGTTGGTCCAATGCCGCTCTACAAGGTGGCCCAAGCGAACCTCTTCCAACAGACCCAACCTGGGCTGGTGGAACTCTATACACCGACATCAGAACTGAAATCACTTCAGACCCGGTAGATAAGGTCTGGCCAAGAGTTGAATCTATTGGTGGCGATAACGGTTACTCAACTGCTACCTGGGCATGGGAACTTAGAGGTCTTCAAGATCGTCTAGTTGGTGGAGTTGGCCTTAGAAGAGGAAGAAGAGATCCTTACTTCCTTATTGAAGGTGAAGCTTTGGACTTCTGGCGTGTAGAGGCCTTGGATAGACCAAGACTTCTAAGACTTAGAGCTGAAATGAAGATGCCGGGACTTGCTTGGTTGGAATGGAATGTTGAACCTACTCCTGAGGGTGGAACTAAGGTCATCCAAAGAGCAATCTTTGTTCCTAAGGGCCTTCTAGGGCACATTTACTGGCTAACAGTGCTGCCTATGCACGGTCTTGTGTTCCCTAGCATGGTCAAACATGTAGCTCACGGCACAAGGATCAAACGCCGCAAATAGACTTGAGGCATGAAGAAAACAACTCTGGCCGTATTTGCACTGTTGTTTGTGACTATCGCCTGGGGAGCATCCTTCGTTGTGATGAAACCAGCAATGGTAAAGATTCCTGTTTATGACTTTCTAGCCATCAGGTTCACAATCGCCGCAGCCCTAATGATTGCTGTAAAGCCTCAGGTTCTAAAAGCGTTTAGAGGCCCAACCCTGCTTTATGGAGTAATTCTTGGAGGAGTCCTTGGATTCAGCTACATAACACAAACCATCGGGCTTACTCTTTCAACAGCAGCTATCACCAGTTTCATCACCGGACTTTATGTAATTCTCACTCCGATCATTGTCTGGATTCTTTTCAAGCGAAAACCAAACAAGATAGTTGCAGTTGGTGCAATCTTGGCTGCGATTGGATTGGGCTTCATCACAATCAAAGATGCAGCATTTGACTTTGGTCAAATCTGGACAATGCTTTGTGCTCTTGGCTTCGCACTTCACATCGTAGGTTTAGGTAAATGGTCACCTGGTAAAGATGTCTATGCTCTAACAGTTATTCAGCTAACTACAGTTGCTGCTATCTGTTGGATCGGTGCTCTCCCAGATGGCTACCAAGCTCCAATTGACTTTGAAGTTTGGTTTGCTGTTCTCTTCACAGCTGTTTTTGCAACAGCACTTGCTTTCTTCATTCAAACATGGGCTCAATCGATTATGGATGCATCAAGGGTGGCCATCATCTTGACTATGGAAGTTGTCTTTGCAGCTTTGACATCAGTAGCGGTAGGACAAGAGATTCTTTCTCTTCAGGTAATCTTCGGAGGAACTCTAATGTTGGCAGCGATGCTACTTATTGAGTGGCCTAGGAAAGACATGCAACCAGAAGAAATCATCTACGAACCGATGGCTCACTAAGACAACAATGATTCTCGCTATCGATGCCGGAACCACTGGAGTAACAGCTCTTGCCATTAGACAAGATGGCTCAAGAGCTGCTCAAGGCTACCAAGAGTTCCCTCAACACTTTCCTCAACCAGGCTGGGTCGAGCATGACCTTGAAGAGATCTGGCAAGCAACTCTTTCTGCTGTGAAACAAGTTCTTGATGCCGTTGGAGCTGTCACATTCCTAGGACTAGGAATAACTAACCAAAGAGAAACCATTGGTCTATGGAATAGAGAAACTCTCCAATCCCCCACTCCAGCAATAGTTTGGCAAGACCGCAGAACAACTCAGGTTCTCAAAGACCTTGAAGATCACCCGACCTTTTCTAAGGTTCAGCAGCTGACTGGTTTACCTCTAGACCCTTACTTCAGTGCATCAAAGCTTCGTTGGATAGCAATCAACAAACCGGAGATTTGGAAGGAAGTTGAAAGTGGCTCTTTAGTTGCTGGAACCATTGATACTTATCTAATTGCAAGACTTACAAATGGCAAAGCACACATCACCGATGCAACCAATGCTTCAAGAACTCAGCTCTACAACATCCATGGAGGAACTTGGTCAGAAGAACTTCTAGAGCTATTTGGTATTCCTCTGCACTCACTCCCAACAGTTGTTGATTCAAGTGGAGTGCTGGCTGAGACAGATTCTGATTCATTCTTCGGTTTATCCATTCCTATCTCAGGAATTGCTGGGGATCAGCAAGCTGCTCTGTTTGGTCAAACCCAGTTTGAGATTGGTGGAGCTAAATGCACATACGGAACGGGTGCCTTTATCCTGCAGAACATCGGATCTGATTCTCTAGTTCTAGACAATGGCCTAATCACCACTGTTGCTTGGCAACTAGACGGTATTAGAACCTACGCAACCGAAGGTTCAGTATTTGTTGCAGGAGCTGCTGTTCAGTGGCTTAGAGATGGCCTAAAAATCATCCCTAAAGCAGGAGACAGCGAAGCGCTAGCTCGAACTGTTGAAGACAACGGTGGTGTTGTCTTTGTCCCTGCCCTAACTGGTCTTGGTGCTCCTTACTGGGAACCTAAAGCTACTGGTTCTATCTTTGGGCTAACTAGAGGAACAACAGCTGCTCACATTGCTAGAGCAACTCTTGAAGCAATCGCCTTCCAAGTAAAAGACATCTTTGATGCCATGGGCCAAACCGGTATCAAACTCTCCAAACTCAGAGTGGATGGTGGAGCTTCTGCTAATGGACTACTGATGCAATTCCAATGCGATCTTCTTGAGGTTCCACTGCAGAGACCAATACACCTAGACTCAACAGCTCTTGGTGCTGCTTACCTAGCTGGTCTAGGAGTTGGTTTCTGGAAGTCTTTGGATGAGCTAAATAACCTCAATCCAATTGAACAGACATTTGAGCCAGGTGAACCTAAGCAAAAGCAATTCGCTTTGTGGAAGAAAGCTGTCGCTGCAACCATCTCTTTTGCTAATAACTAACCGAAAGATACTTCTTCATGGCTAAAGGCGTTACTACCTACACCTCTTCTAATTTAGAAAACCTGAAGGAGAGTGCACCTGTTGCGATTCTGCTTCATGGTTATGGTGCAAACGAATATGATCTTCCAGAGATCATGACTGGAACTATGCCTTGGGCTTCTCCTAGAGCTCCACTGAGTTCCGGTGGAGATGGTTTCGAGTGGTATCTACTGACCGTGGGTAACTACACACCTCAACCAGAAGTTGAGAAGGCCACTGAAAAACTATGGGAATGGATTGATCAGACTCTTCCTGCTAACACTCCTTTGATTCCTATCGGTTTCTCTCAAGGTGCTCTTATGGCAACCCAGCTACTTAGAACAAGGCCCGAGCGAATAGCAAAGACAGTATTGATGGCTGGTTTCATCATGGATGCAAAGCAACCTGCAGATGACAGACTTCTTGAACTTAAGCCAAGTGTTCTCTACTGCAGAGGTGAAGAAGACAACAGAATCTATCCTCAGATTGTTGAAACAACTACTAATTGGCTCACAGAGCACACCAAGCTAACCCCTAAGGTTTATAGCGGACTGGGCCATAGCGTTGATAGCCGTGTGATTAGAGACCTGTCAGAGTATCTGACCAAACGGGCCTAACACTAGGCCTAGAAGTAATAAACTTGTCTAGCAACAAAGCACTAAGGGCCTCTAGCTCAGTTGGTTAGAGCAACGGACTTTTAATCCGTGGGTCGTCGGTTCGATCCCGACGGGGCCTACAAAGAACCCCTTCCTCCACGAAGGGGTTCTTTTCACTTTAAGCCTTGAGGCTCTACATCTTGCTTGCGTAAGAGCGAAATCAGGGTAAAGAAAGCGGTTTCAATAGCCTGAGAGTTTCCCCGAATTGGACTAATCGGTGGGTTTCTGCCAATAAAACTGTTGCTATATTTGTTGAAAGCCTAAGAAATGGATACTTGGAATGGTCCGCAAGAGTGTATTAGCTGCAGCCCTAGTCTCGCTATTAACATCCAGTTTCCCGAGTGTAAGTTCCGCAGCAACACTTCCTAATTGCAGTATTTCTGGAACGGCTTCTGCTGATCGAATAACTGGAACTCCAGGAAACGATGTTATTTGTTCTGGAGCTGGCAACGACATTGTCTCAGGGCTTGGTGGAAACGACATAATTTATGGCGGCTCAGGTAACGATCTCATTCTTGGTGGAACAGGCAAAGACGAGATTTACGGTGAAGCCGGAAACGACAACATCGATGGTGGCGACGGCGCAGATAAGTTAGCAGGTGGCGACGGTAAAGACAGGATCACCGGAGGTAGCAGCCAAGACATACTTCAAGGTGGTTCAGGAACCGATAATCTCTCAGCTGGTAGCGGCTCTGACATAATCGATAGCGGTCAAGGTAAAGACACCATTACGACCGGTACGGGTAATGACCTATGCAATGCCGATTCAGCGGACGTGAGGCTTGACGCTTGTAGCTTAGATAGCAAAGGTCCGAAATTCGGACCTATCCCAATGGTGGTAAGACAGGTGCAAGCCGGAACATTAGCTGTCTTCACCGTTAATGTAAGTGACGTGGCAACAGTGGATGCTGTCTACGGATCTATTGGCGGAGCTCCTGGATGGGTCACCGAATGGTGTGGGTTCCGTGTCCCAACCGAATTAGTATCAGGCTCTGAAAAATCTGGAACCTACGAGCTAAGGTGCACTGTCCCTTTTAATGCCGTCAACGATAACTACACGCTATTTGTCGGGGCCGTCGACATGATGGGTCACACAGCAGAACAGAGAATTGCGTTTGAAGTTGTCGGTGGATCGACTGATAACCGTATACCTACCGTAACCAAGCTTGACCTACCGGCGTCGGCTGCTCCTGGCGTGAACTTTGTCATTCGTGTTGAGGCAACCGATGATTCGATAGTTGCAGGAATTGACTTTTGGTTAATGCTCGATGGCGGCAGTTTCCAAGGTGCAAACGGGCTTTACGCAAAGGGGTCTGAGACACGAGTCATTAGTTTCACGCCCACCGATTCAATCTTTGAACAGGATTACATTTTCAGCGACGACGCCCCTGAAGGCACATACAAAGTTTGGATTGGCCTTCGCGATGGAGTCGGCAACCGTGATTTCTACGACACAGGACGCACAATAGCCTTAGTCAAATAAAGATTTTAGGTTGGAAACCTAACCTGGTTTCAGCTTTCCACCTATAGGTAAAGATCCAGCCTTGAAGTAATCAATCGCTTGAGAGAACTCACGCTTCCAGAGAGTGCTTTTAGGTCTGTTGAATCCAGGAACATAGAAATGGATTGGTCTGGATATTCGAGGAGCATGCATGGCTCTTGGCCTTCAGATGCTTTTTGCTCACGTTCGTTACGCTCGTTTAGGTGAATCATTTTCACAAGAACTCCGTGCTCTTCCAGCAGGTGCTGTTCAAGTTCTTTGAAAGAAGACTTCTTCTTTATCGGTGAGTGAGAAATATCGCAGAGGCTACAGCTTCTAACACCAATTAGGTGTCCCAAGACATAAGTGAGTTCGCCGACGATTCCGCCGTCGGCGTTATAAACACCAATCAGAGTTCCACGGATGTTTGTCATAGAGTCCTCAACCACACAATCGTTAGTTTGCTTACGAACTTTCCTTTGACCCAGTTTAGAACACGCTAGCGTGAACCCAGCTCTCGCCTTGTCACACCTATTCGCATCTCGGGCATACGATTGTTCTCCTATGCCTAAAAGAGATGTGGTTCGTCGCGACTTGAATCAGCCACACCCTGACAGGTTGAATGAGTCTCATCCTTTCTACAAAGAGATCATGTTTGAGCACAACCAATCCCTGGAACAAGGCGAGCCGGGCTATCTTGATCCTGAAACTGGGTTCTTTGTATTCAATGCCAAGTCTCTTGCTGAAGAGGGTAAGTGCTGTGCAAACATCTGTAGGCATTGCCCTTATAAGCGCTAATACCAGCGCTAAGTAAAAGGGTACCTATCCGTTTGTAACAGAAATTACTTTGCCGCCAATAACAATTTGAGAAGGCTCAAGTAACAACCTGTTTGCTCTCAGTGACATGTCTCCAGCACTTAGGTAGAATCCGTATGTTCCAGCTGCTAGGTAGGCGTTAAGCACACACTTGAATGTGTAAGTTGCTTGTGTAGTGCTTCCCTTTGCTGAACCAACCATAGAACATGCAACCGATGGTCCAGATTCCATTGTTAGATCTAGGGTTACATTTCCTGTGTAGATGTTCATACCTGCACCAGTGTCCTTGAGAGTAACAGTTGCAATCACTTCTTGGGCTGCTGATCCGGTGTCAACTTCAGACTTGTCTACTTCAAAATTGACAAGAACTGGAGCATCAAAGTCATTGTCATCTACAGGAGCACGTCCTGCAAATCCTTTGTAGTAGGTAAGTGCTGAAGCCAGTGTGCTGGACAACGTTCCTTGATATTGGTTTCCAAGCAAGTCTTCAATGGAGTAGTCCTTAGGTACTAGCTTTTGTGCCTTCCATAAGAACTTGAGGTCATGCCACTTTGGATCTACATCCAAGTAGAATTCCAAGACACCCGAACTTGCTGTTCCTGAATAGAGGCAAGGATCCCAGACAGTTTCAACTTGACCACATTTCTTTAGCGGTTTTCTGATGTCAACCCACTGGGAGAACCCAGGATCTAGTGCATAGCCGCTCTCAGGCACATCGAAAGCCATCCAGAATCTACCAATTGAGTTGGATCCCGCATCTGTGAAAGCAATTCGTGCAACAACTTTCTCCCAGATGTTTCTTACAACCTTTGACCCAACAATTTGAGCTCCGGTCAATTTTGGAGCTGCACGATCTACAACACCTGTTTGTGTGAAGCGAGCTTGAAGTTTCTTTTTTGCAACTTCAGCACCTTCAAACCTTTGGACGTTTTGAGTCTGATCTTCAATTCGAATCTCTTCAACAGAGAATTCAGCCTTAGGTAAACCAGATGGCACATTGACCGCTAACTTGTAGAGCCCATTGTTTGGAGTTCCAGACTCTAGGCAATTTGTTACAGGCTTTTGTAACTCTGGCTCTCGATTTAGGTTTGCATTGACAATGCTCTTGCAAGTTATGCTGGCATCACGAATGACTGCCCACGGCTTTGAAACAATGGAGTATCTGTTCGCTGAAGGAGCGAATCCAACTTCAATACTTTTCATCCCAGAGCCTGGATCAGAAACTAACACTTTTAGCTCTAACGAGTATCCCCTAGCGTAGAGATTCACCTTTGGGTTTGTTGAAGAAAAACCGATGGTCTTTATGGTTGGGACAGCTCTATCGTAAAAGCAGTCGGTCTTAAGAAACTTGTCCTTTGAGAAGTTCACACAGATATCAACACCAGCATCGCCACGAAGTGTGTCTACTCCTGAGCCTCCGTTTAAGCTGTCATCTCCAACCCCACCAAAAAGTTGATCTACGTTATTCTGTCCGAACAGGCTGTCCGCTCCAGCATCTCCACGGATAATGTCATCTCCTGCACCACCGTCAAGGAAGTCGTTTCCTTCGCCACCCAAGATAACGTCATCGCCCTCAAGACCATAAATAATGTCGTTTCCACCCATGCCACAAATTACGTCATCTTCTGGAGTTCCGAACAATGTTTGGCTTGTCTGATTTCCAGTAATTGTGCAGTCGGGATTTGTAGGGCCAACAGCTAAGGACTGAGTTGAACTAGAGCCAATGAACATGGTGGCTAGTGCGATAAAAATGAATTTCTTCATGATTCCCCAATCGGTTACCAAAGAGTCTACCCCCCCCTATCTCTATGTCAACACAGCACACCATCCAGGCTGACTTGAGGAGAATCGTTTTGTCCTATTGAGCCAGAGCATTCTTGATATAAGGGCTTAGGAATCGAGCTAATGTTCGTGTGAAGGTACTTGTTAGATGGTTGGCATCTCTATAGACGATGGCGTTACCAATTACTGAGAAACACTTGGTCTTGTCACAGTAGACATCATCAAATTCAACAAGGGTAACTAGCTCATTGTTTAGTCGTTCCACAGCTTCAATCTGAGGATCAAAGAGGAATGCTTCAGCTCTAGGTAGCGTGCAATCTTTAGGAGCATTGATCTCTAGGCAACGAATTACCTTAGCTATTGGCATCGGGCTATCTTTGATGGCTAAGACGGGGATGCCTTGGTTTATGACAGTAGACCAGGCTTCTTCTAGTCCTTGGATTGCAGTCTCTTCTTGTGACTTACCTTTCGTAATCCACTCAACGCCATTCTTCTGAGAAGTAATCACAAGGTCATACTCCTCTTCGGAGATAATCTTCTGCATGTTCTGAACATAGACACTGCAGGCTTTGGTTAGAACTGTGTCATCACGGGATCTCTCAGCAGTTGAGAAAGGACAACCACCTTTCACAAATATCTCTACACTCCAGTTGTTCTTCTTGGCTAGATCCACAAAAGCTGCCGCGTAATGCTTGGCATGTGAGTCTCCTACAAGGGCAATTCTTGTGTTCGAGTTGGCATTACCCACTTCACAGCCAATAGGTTCAACGTCTTCACGATTAGTAACTACACAGTTCTCAGGCCAGTAGTTATCTGCAGCTGCAGTTGCGAGAGATGGATATAGCCCTTTCAAGTCTGGATCTAGACAAGGTGCTTTACCTGGAGCTCTTGCTCCAGCTCCGAAGCAATCTAAAGAACCATTGACAATGTCATCGGTCTTTTTCTTCTCTTCAGCAATGATGGCGTTAGCCTGGGCAATGCCAACTGCAAGTGAACCAACCATGATTCCAGAGATAACAATCAATGAGCTAAAGACTGTAATCGGCTTGAACTTAGGAATACTTCCGCCAGGTAAGAATGGCTTCTCTATGAAGGCAGTTGTAAGAGTTGCAAGGACAAGTGTGAGAGCAAAAGCAGCCAACTTAGTTTCAGTAGTTAGCTCTGCACCTATTGCATAAGGCAGAAGAATAATGATCGGCCAGTGCCATAGGTAGATTGAGTAAGACCTCTCTCCTAGCCACTGGAATGGTTTGAACTCAAATACCTTGCCAAGCAATCCACTGTTAGCTGATCCAACAATTACAGCCACAGCACCTAGGACAGGAACTAATGCCCAAAGACCTGGGAATGGAAGTGCTGAAGTGAATGTGAAGCTTGCATAGCCAATCAGAACAAGTCCAATAAGAGAGGTAATTGAGGCAACTACTTTGTTCTTGACCGCGGGAGCAAAAGCAATCAATGCTCCAGCCCCAAACTCCCAAGCTCTAACTGGTGTTGAGAAGTAAGCGATAGCAGGCTCAGCTTGGGTTAGGTAAATGCCATGGATCAATGAACTCAAGGTAATGATCACAAGGATTAGAAGCATTGAAACCTTCTGCAACTTTGGGCTTCTCTTACGAACAAAGAGAAGTGCTATTGCAATTAGGAGAGGCCAAACGATATAGAACTGCTCTTCTACTGAAAGAGACCAGAAGTGCTGAGTTGGAGATGCTTCATTAGACAGAGCAAGGTAATCAACCGCATCTATAGCCAGAATCCAGTTCTCAAAATAGAGAATGGAAGCTTGGATTTCCTTTAGCCACTGCAACCAGAGTTGAACAGGTACAAAGACCAAAACGGCTATCGCTGTTGAAATCAAGACAGTGAAAGATGCAGGTAAAAGACGTCTAATTCTTCTGACCCAGAAGCTAGAGATCTTGAATGTCTTGTTATCAACTGCCTTAAGCAAATGAGTAGTAATTAGAAAACCAGAGATTACAAAGAAAACATCAACACCGACAAAGCCACCAGGTAAGAGACCTGGCCAAAGGTGGAAGATAACAACTGTAGTGATAGCTAAAGCTCTGAGTGCTTGGATGTCAGACCTGAGCACTTTGTGCTCAACTGAAGTGTTACCTGACATAAAGCCCCTTGAAGTCGATTCTCACCAATGCTATCGCTTGTCAGTCAGGGGCCCTTTTAGCCCAGAAAGCATATCCATATTCGTTTGACGCAACCAGAGTTAGGAATCCCTCATAAATATGTTGAGCCGAGGAACTCTTCTCTTTAGGCGAAGAAGAACCAGTAAATTCCAGCCCCAATGAAGATCAAAGCAATGATTGCTAGGCACCCGAGGTTTTCAAATAAATCAGTTCGTAATGGGTGACAATTTTCACACCCAAATAACCCCTTTTCCTTGCCACACTCTTTGCACATCACAACTACCCCCGTTCAAACCAGATGCTGCTTTACTACTTGACTCCAAGCAAATCAATTACGAAAACGAGTGTTCTACCTGATAGACGGTGTCCGGCTCCAGCTGGTCCATAAGCCAACTCAGGAGGACAGATCAGCATTCTTCTGCCGCCTACCTTCATACCTGGGATACCTTCTTGCCAACCCTTAATCAAACGGTTTAGAGGGAATTCGATTGACTCACCTCTACCCCATGAAGAATCGAATTCTTCACCACTCTCGTAGTCAACACCTAGGTAGTGAACATTCACTACAGAGTTAGCAGGAGCTTCTGCTCCATCGCCAATAACGATGTCTTTAGTAGTCAGCACCTTGGGTGCTGGCTCTAGCATTGGTTCAATTTCAGGGCGATCTAAATTAGTCATGAAAAGAGCATACCTTTTGGTGACATTGCTGTAGCTCAAGGTACTTGTTTACTGCTCTATAAGTTCTTATTTCTCGAAGAATGAGATCTGATTCAGCTCAAAGATGCCAATGGCAATCACGAAAGCAACTATCACGCCAACCAGAACCAAAGAGTTTGTTCTGCCCAGAGCAACCGCAATTCCCCCAAGACCTGCTTTGCAATCAATTTCAATATCTGGAAAAGCATTGAGTAGGTGAATGATGACGCCTATGAGCGCGCAGATCAAATACAACCCTATGGTTGGGTAAAACTCTCTCGATGCAGTCTGTGCAATGAATAGAGGGTAAGCACCAAAGGATATTGCATATGGCAACCAAGAGAAACTAGTCCTACATAAATACCTGTTGTATACAAAGGCACTCGCTACTGCAACTAGGTGGGCAAGCCCACCAGTAGGCCCTCCAGCAAGAAATGATGTTGGAACCACAACAAATAAGCTTGCGATCATTGGGATTACTAGGTCCCTCTTTTGAAGCTGATCTCTAACGACCGGTTTAGTGGTTCTTTCTAAAGACTTATCAAGGTCAGCATCTATGTAGTCATTGGACCAACCGGTGAAAGCCTGACCACTGGCCGCAGCCAAAAACAAATACGGAAGTCCTGAGTCTTTTACACCAAATAGATAACCCAATAAAAGAGTGATTACCACCATAGCCAGAGCCTGCGGAAAGTGAGTAGCCATCACTATTGCAATGACTTTAGACCTTCTAGCTTTCAAGGCTCGGCTTTCGATTAAGAGGTAAGTTCTTATGGCTTCGTCTTAAGTTTCCCACTAAAGCACCTAGTTCAAGTCCTAGGCTGGGGCCTCTGAAACAAGCTTCAGCCTCTGGTCTCTATCTAAAGTGATTTCGCTAACTCTGGCACATACACAAGTGACAGAGACTGGGCAAGAATCAAAGCCAAAGCAAGAGGAAGGCCGCTTAGTCCGCCGCCCATCGCTACCGTCGAGATGATTACTGCAGCAATTAACTGGGTGCCGACAAAGAACACGATTGTGAATACTACCTGAAGGAGATTTGGGTTGTTTCTTCGTGATTTCACTAGCACTTCAATAGTTCTAGCCGACACCCACACGAACACAGCAAGACTGTACAAGATCCAAGCAATCCCAACACCTATAATCACGACCCCACCTACAGGAGACAGCTCATTTCTAGGTCCGAGGAATGGGAAAAATGGCAAGTACAAATAAAGAATGAAAGCTAGAACAATGATTACTAAATGTATGTTCTTCGTTCTGCTTAGTGAAGCGAACTTATTCATTGCTGAGTTGACTTTCTTTTGAGTTCAGTTGATCACCCTCAAGTGCAACTATCTTGTCATCACTGAGTAGCTGGCTGAATAGGGGAACATGTCTAAAGGAAAGTACCTGACTGACAATTGTCAAAAGTGCAAGCGTGGGAGACAGATTCCAACCGTAAGCTCCGGCGAACAAAACGACGAATGATGCAATGCCAAGCATCAAACCAGCTAGCGCAAAGAATTGGGTGAAGGCAATCTTTTTTCCAATACCTGCTTGCTTCGTATCTCTATCGATGACTAATACCACCAGAGCATTCACCCTAGTAAAGGCCCAAATGAAAACATAAACAGCGTATCCAAGCCAAGAGAATCCTAGAAACCACGGGAGCCCAGAGAGCAGCTCCCTTAGATTTACTACATCGACTACAAAAGTGAGTAGCATCCCAAGTAGAGACAAAGGAATCCAAAATCCAAGAACGAGTGCAAGTCTCTTGTAATACGTCAAAGTGAGCTTTGCAAACTTGCTTTGATCCTTTATGGCTATCAATTAGTCTCGTCTTTGCTGACTTCGGATTTATTGACTTTGGACGCAAATCCGACAGATAAAGCTTGAGCAGGAATCATCAGTAGGCCCAGAAGAAGAATTACACCCAACGGATTAATCTGACCCGAGTTACCATTCCATTGACCAGGAATCACAAAGGTTATGAGCACCAAGATAGTAAGCAGTGATATACCTAGAAGTTGAGTGATGACAAAGAATGTAGTCGCCATTGTAGAAGTTGAAGTTTTAAATTTTACAGCTTTGAGAATTTCACCCGTCTTTACACTGCTCCATATGTAAACATAAAGCCCGAACCAAGTAGTCAAAATTATTGCCATGAAAGCCAGCCCGTTCCAAAGGGCATAAGGAACGAACCAACCAATGCAGATGCTGGCTACAAACCCTCCAACAACAATTAGTACCCTTTTCAAGTACGCCTTCGCAAAGACTGGGGCTTCCTTAAAGACTTGATTCTCAATTATTGGAAGTGGTTCATTGAACTTTGATTCTCTCCATGCCAAAAGGATGATTGGGAATGCGTAGGCCACGTAAGTTAGCAAAGCAATGACTTGGAAATAGAAGACAAAGCTGCCACCAGCAGTTAGGCCATCGAAGTAGCTAGCTAGCACATCCTCGACACCTTGAAGTGGGTGTTCTGGACTTGGCCACTTCCAAGTTCTTGGACGTGTAACAAACAAAATGAATAAGGTGGTAAATCCTATGACAGTCAAGGCTAGGCCAACTCGTCTGATAACGAGATAGCCTGTTTTGAACGCCCAATCACGGTTTACAATTTCAAGCTCGTCAAGATACTCATCTGGCAGTGAGGTAATCCTGCGCATTGATGATCTGAGCAAAAGAAGACAAGTAAGAAGAATTAGGGGAGAGAAGGTCCCAATTCCAGTTAGAACGTTTGCAAGCTCATAAATGAATTTTTCAGTAGCGTCCAGCTTGTCCAAATAGAGAACGCCGTCAGCAGCTCGAAGAGGGTTTTGCAGCATCCCACTAATGGAAACAGGCAGTAGCAAAGTAATTAGGTAGTAGTAACTAAACACAACAGATACAACGGAAAGCGTTCTTCTATAACCCTTTGAGATCCAGAAACCACTTGGTGGGGTGTTCAACAGGCGTTCAATCTTCGCCTTGTTCATATTCGCTAGAAACAACTTAGGTGTTTTCATCAGATACTCACTCTCAATTTGAATAGTTGTTCAACTTTGCAATCTAGGGCTGCGGCTAACCTCAGGGTTAGGGCAAGGGTAGGTGCGTATTCCCCACGTTCGATGTAGCTCATCGTTTGATAGTGAACCCCCACTAAATCAGCTAATTCCTGCCTGGAAATATCTCTCTTCGTTCGCCATTGCTCGACGAAGTTATCCAGTTGATCTTTATCTTGTTTAGGCTGTCTTCCCATACTTAGAGTATAAATGCTCTAGAGCATAAATGCGTAATCAATGGATTCACCAACTCTTCTAGAATTAGCTCATGACTGAAAAAGACTTACTTGAACTTTGGCTTAGAACAAGAAACCAACTGGTTATCTCTCAGCTAGCCCCTACATTCCTGCTAATCACAACAGTTGGGCTAGTTGGAACGATCCGAGAACTAGGACTCTATGTCAGCCTTGCAGCTGCTGGAATCTTGCTTGCTTCAGGCATATTAGGTGCCTTGGTGCAGTATTCAGCCTCTGTTGAAGGTCAGGCAATAGCCACAGATTTGAAGAACATGCCCTCAAAGAGTGTTGTGGCTTCAAGGGTTATCAGTCTTGGGCCTTGGCTAAACGTCTCTAAATTTGTGACCCCAGCCATATTCAGCGCTATCTTCGCTTTTCTGCTTCTTGCTCTATTTGGCTAGGAATTTCTCTTCCAATTAGGCTCAATGCCCTTATCCTGCGGGGACTTAAGGCTCTCTGGGCTAAAATATCAAAAAGAGAACAAATTGGTTCTCATCTTTTAAATCCAACTATGTAAGGACCCAAGTCCATGGCAATTCCTAAGTCTGCTAAAAAGTTCGTCAAGCGCTGGGGCCTCGTTTTCGCCCCTAAGTCATTTGAAAAACTTAGAAACTTGATGAAGATGCAAATGGTTGCTGGCTACCAGGCCCAAACCATTGAGAAACTGCAGGGAATCGTCGCTAACCCTCCTGTTATCGGCATGGTTGCTTCTGGTCTCAGCATGGAAGAGGCTGTCTGTGACTATGCAAGAGGAGCCTCTACCCCTAGAGAAAAGCTGCTAGCTCGATCTTTCGTTCAGTCACTCTATGACAACTCAAGCCACAAAGAGATTGGTGCTCTTGGGTTTGGAGTAATGCTTACTCAGTTTGGTCTTTTTGAATCAGCTTTCCACTACTTCCACGAAGCAGGAGACGAGAAGGCTAAGAGATACGCTCCTTTCGAATACTTCGAGAGCATCTTCTTTGTTGACTTGAAGAAGGGTCTAGTTCAGCTAAAGGAATACTTTGCATCTCACCGTGACTTACTTCCACTAGAGACCAGAGTTGCATTGATGAAGGTATTGGCTAAATACAGCCAGGTTGAACTTCTTCGTGAAGAGACAAACATCATCTTTGCGAACAAAGCACTTATGTCTTCTCTAACTGCTGAAGACCGCGAAAACATTGAATGGTTTAACACTCAGCTAAACCACAACGAGCCAGAAGTGAAATCACTTCCAGACACCATCAACATTGCTGTTATGGATTACAAGCTTCTAGACAAGTCACGCACCTCTCGTAACCGTGGTGACTTTGTTCAGACCCTTGCTGCTCTATCTAACCTCCTACGTTTCCAGAACATTGACTATGTGGGTAACACCAAGCTCTCTAACTACTTGAACTCTCTAAAGAAAGAGATTCAGCCACACCGTCAGATCACCTCTCACGCAGCCAAGGTTCAGCCTGTAGCTATCGATAGAGACTTCTCAAGCGGTAGAGAGTACCCAGAGAACACCTGGCTAATCTCAAACGGTTGGTTCATGCACAGAAACTTCAAGGGTCCAGTTGACTTCCCGTACCCGAAGAATGTTCTTCCTCTAATGATCTCTTTCCACATCCAGGATCCAGATGTGCTAACCCCTGAGGTTGTAACAGAGCTAAAGCGTATTGAACCTATTGGTTGTCGCGACTGGACAACCCTCTACCGTCTTCGTGACTTTGGTATCAAGGCGTTCTTCTCTGGCTGTGTAACAACAACCGTTGGTCAGGTTCTACCTCCTGCAACAGGCACTACTAAGAAGAAGCTTGCTCAGGTTGAGACCAAGATTGATGAAAGAAAGTACCTAGGTTGGAAGGTTGACCAGTTCATCCAGGTTGGTGAACAGGTTAGAAACTTTGACCTAGTTGAAGGTATTGAAGATGCTCGTGTGATGCTCGCTGAGTATGTTGACTACCGTGAGGTTGCAAC
>CANLCU010000019.1 GCA_947489135.1 Micrococcales bacterium | reverse complement strand
GGTGGCAACGAGGATTTGGCTGAATACAACCGTATGCTTGACGCTCTGGCCAAAAGAAAACAGGATCCAAGGAACTAATTGTCAACGCTAAAACTTTCTAAAGAACAACTTGCTCTCTATCAATACATAGAGAAAGACGGCCAAACAGTCTTCGTAACCGGTAGAGCTGGAACAGGTAAATCAACACTGCTTGGTTATCTAAGAGATAACACAGGGCAGAAAGTTGTAGTTTGTGCTCCTACTGGAGTAGCTGCCTATAACGTAGGTGGAATTACAATTCACTCGCTATTTGGTTTTGCCTTTGGAGCTCTAACTCCTGGTGAAGTTGCCAAACACCTAGGCAGAAGACAAAGAGAAGTTCTAAGAGAAATAGACATGCTCATCATTGATGAGGTGTCTATGGTTTCAGCAAACCTGATGGATGCAATCGATGTTGCTTTGAAGGTAGCTAGAGGAAAACCTAAGGTTCCTTTTGGTGGTTGCAAGGTAGTTATGTTCGGAGATCCTTATCAGCTAGCACCAGTGCCAGCAAGAGGAGAAGAATTAGCCAAACTACATGAAATGGAATACAGATCCATGTGGTTCTTTGATGCCAAGGTTTGGTCAAGCGAACGCATGGAAATCTTTGAACTAGTTGAAATCTTTAGACAAAGAGATCCTGAGTTCAAACAGATTCTAAACTCAATTCGTGTTGGTGAAGTGACTCAAGAAATCGTTGACCGAATCAATGCAGCAGGAAATAGATTCCCACCGCATGAAAATGTAATTCGTTTAGCAACGGTCAACAGCACCGTTGATGCTGTCAACTACGCAAGATTGCAAACACTACAAACTGAGGAGAGAGTTTTCAAATCTTCTTTTGCATCAGGTGATGCAAGTTCATTTGGTTCTACTCTCCCTGCTGAATCAGAACTACATCTAAAAGTTGGTGCTCAGGTTATGTTCATCAAGAACGATGATCAAAAGCCAGTTAAGAACTCAGAAGGAACTATGAGTTGGCGTTGGGTGAATGGAACTATAGGAAAAGTAGTTTCTTTTGGTGAAGGTAACCAAGTTCTTGTTGAAGCAGATAACGAGATCCACACAGTAGGTGTTAGCACCTGGCAAAAGGTTCGTTACCTAGTTGAAGAAGACTTTAATGAAGAAACAGGAAAGTTTGTTGAAACGCTAGTTCCAGAGATTCAAGCTGAGTTCAGACAAATACCTCTAAGACTTGCTTGGGCAGTTACAGTTCACAAATCTCAAGGTCAAACCTATGACGAGGTAACAATCGATATGGGTAGCGGAGCATTCTCATCAGGCCACACATATGTTGCATTGAGCAGAGTGAGATCACTTGAAGGACTTTATCTAACCAAAGCAATCAGGTTGAAAGACATCCAAGTGGACCCAACAGTTGTCGAGTTCATGAGTGGTGCTAGAAGCCTCGTGAAAGATGACCCTCTGGGCTAAGAGTTCAACCACCAGTTGATTGGGTGTTCAACTCGATGACCCCACCAGGTCTCGTTATGCCCTGTTCCAGGCCATAGTTCAGCACGGTAGTTCACATCTCTAGACCAACCAGCTTTATCCATAGCCTCAACGAACTTGAAGTGCCATTGGAAATAAGAAGCATCAAGTTCAATGGTTCCGCAGTCACTATAGACACGGACGGCCCCAGGCTTTCCTAGACCCTTGATCATGATGTCAATAAGTTCTTGCCCACCTAAAGGCCAACTTGTTGATAGAGCTAATGCTGTGCCAAATACCTTTGGATGTCTCATCACACCATACAGAGTTGCAATACCGCCAAGACTTGCTCCTAGTTGAGCAGTTCTTTCAGGAGAGAGCTTCAGTGAGTAACGTCTAGCTATCTCAGGAACCAATCTCAAAGCCAACATGTCTTGGTATTCATTGCCTTTGTAGTCAATGTCAGTAGGACGATGAATTGGATCAACTTGGTTCAACAACTCCGGGTGAGACTTCAAGATGTCTTCAGGAATCAGTTCATTCATTCGCAGTGAATCATCGATTCGATGCACTCCAACAAAGATTGGCAGTCTGCCATTGACAGCAACTACTCGCCCAATGGCAATAGCTTCAGGAATACCCCAGTTTTGTGCATTCCAAGTTTCTTCTCTTGCCATGAGGAAGTTGCCACCATCGTGAGCAATAACAAGAGGAGTCAGTTCGTCAAAGGTTTCTGGAACCCAAACATCAATTCTTCTTCCTTCGAATCCAAATGTTTCGATGTTGCCCTTAGGCGCTTTTGATCCAACTGGAACATCATGAACTCGCTTAGAAGAACGCTTTACTCCACTGGCTTCTCTTTCCAACTTAGAAAGATGTAATTCACGCATTGCTAACCAGAAGGGAAATACAAAGGCAATTGCAGTAATAAAGCTTGATAGTGCATACCAAACGATGTTCTTCATGCCAATACGCCTAGATTCGATGAACATGAATGGAACTGCTGCGAATGCTGTGATGAGGAGATCTAAGGCAAGAACTAGATCAACTTCTGAACCAAACCATGAACCAAGGTAGTCCTGAGCTTTCATGATTGCGAGGGTGTTGAAGTACCAAGCGGTGACTAAACCAACCCCTGCAACTACAAAGTAGAAAGTCGCTCTTTGATTCCTGTTAATGTTCTTCAAGTTGGATTTCTTCCCTAGGTAAATAATTTAGACTTGAGCAAATGAGACCTCTTAGTAATTTTGTCATTGCCCGCAGCAAACTTTCCCTCTTCGGCTTTATTGGCCTAATTCTTTTGTCACTAATTGGTGGCGTTCAGGCATTCGGCAACCTTTCAGGTGGTGGCTATAGCAACCCAGGCTCTGATTCAGCCAAGGTAGCTGACATTCTGGTCAAAGACTTCAAACTGAATGAACCAGAGGTTGTTCTGATTGCAGACATGGGTAGAAGTGTTGATGACCCAGAATCTGTAAATATTGCAGGTCTAGTAACAAAGGCTTTAGAGAAGGTAGAAGGAGTAGACAGCGTTAGCTCCTATTACTCACTAGGAAGCCCATCAAGCCTTCGTTCAACTGACGGCAAGGCAACCTACTTCTTCGTGGAATTAGACCCAGATGTGTCCATGACTGAGGTTTCTGGTGTTATTCAGGACAGGTTCACTGGTAAGAAGTACGGAGCAACTCTTTATGTAGTTGGTGTTGGAGCTGTAACAAGTGAGGTTAACCACACTATTGAAGCAGACCTAGTCAAGGCAGAGTCAATTGCCTTACCTCTAGTAATGCTTCTGATGATCTTTGTATTTGGTTCTGTTGTTGCAGCTGGACTCCCAATCATGATTGCAGTGCTAACCATTCTTGGTTCATTCTTCTTTATCTGGATCTCATCTCTCCTTACAGAAACTTCAACATTCTCAGTGAACCTAGTTACCGGTCTAGGACTTGGTCTAGGAATTGACTATGCCCTTCTTATGGTCAACCGCTACCGTGAACAAAGACAGCAGAAGCAAGAAGTATCAAAGGCTGTTGAAGTCACCATGATGACTGCAGGTAGAACAGTGTTCTTCTCTGGTTTGACTGTTGCCCTAGTAATGGTTGCCTTGAACTTCTTCCCTCAGACATTCCTAAAGTCCTTTTCTATGGCGGGACTGGTATCTGTTTCTCTAGCCGTTGCAGCTGCTTTGATTGCTCTACCAGCACTACTAAACCTTCTAGGTGACAACCTAGAACGTTGGCCTTTGTTCAAGCACCGTCCAACTAAGGATGTTGGTTTCTGGTCAAAACTTGCAGTGTTTGTAATGAAGAGACCGGTAGCGATCATTGTTGTTTCAGTTATCGCATTAGGGTCTCTGGCATCTCTTGGATCAAACATCAAGCTTGGACTAATTGATGACCGCATCTTGCCACCGGATAACAGAGTAGTGGTTGCAACAGATCAGATTCGTGAGAGATTCTCTGGTCGTGAAGGTTCACCTGTTGAGATCATGGTTAAGAGTTCTAACGAAGAACAAATTACAAGTTTTGCAACGAAACTTTCTAATCAAGAAGACATCGTAAGAGTTCAAACTTCTGAAGGAGTTTTCTCGAAGATAGAAATGTCTGAAGGTGTATTCAGTGATGGAATGCTAATTCCTGGAACTGAAAACCTATTCAAGGATTATGTCGGCGACACCTGGACCCGCATTGTTGTTATTGCTGATGTTGAGCCTAGAAGCCCAGCTGGTGAAGAGATGACACTCAGCCTTAGAGAACAACCAAACAACTTCTCAGAGATTCTTATCGGTGGTTCAGCTGCCTCTTACACAGACTCACTTCTTGGAATTACAAATAATCTTCCATGGGCAGTGCTCTGGATCGTTGTTACAACTTTGATTCTGTTATTCCTCTTCACAGGATCACTACTACTTCCAATCAAGGCAGTACTTCTAAACTTCTTATCTCTGTTTGCAACTATGGGATTCCTTGTTTGGGTATTCATGGATGGAAACTTGAAGTGGTTGCTTGGTGACTTTGCGACCCCTGGAACAATCGATTCATCATCGATAGTTCTTGTTGCTGTAATTGCTTTCGGATTATCGATGGACTACGAGTTGTTCCTTCTATCAAGAATTAAGGAACAACACGATAAGGGATTGAACACAACAGACTCTGTTGCACTTGGTCTGCAAAGATCTGGACGCATCATCACAACAGCTGCTCTTGTTCTCGCATTCTCGTTTGTTGCCTTTGCAACAAGCGGTGTGAGCATCATGAAGATGCTTGGTTTGGGAATTGCTTTTGCAGTGTTGCTTGATGCAACTGTAATTAGAGCACTACTAGTTCCTGCTTTGATGAGACTCTTTGGAAAAGCTAACTGGTATGCACCTAGGTGGATGTTGTGGATTCAGAAGAAGGTTGGCCTAGAGCACTAAGAGTTACTTGATAACTCTTTCTTTAGAGCACTAGCTAGTTTGCTGTTCAGGCGAATGTATTCAAGAAGTTCTTTATCTGTAAAAACACTAAAGAGTTCTGTCATTCTCTTCTCATGCTTAGGCATCATGGCTTTAGCCATGGACTCAGCTTTCTTGGTTACTGAGATCAGATAAACACGTTTATCGTGAGGGCTAACCTGTCTTGAAACCAAACCTTCTTTTTCAAGAGAATCTACAAGTCTTGTAATAGCTCTAGGGGTTACATCCAATAGCTCAGCTGCTTCACCCATAGTTAGAGACTTATGTCTAACCAACAAGACAATCAGCATTAGTTGAGGAGCCGAACCTCCCCAACCGGTCACCACATTACGTTCAAGCCATCTAGAGAATAGGTGCCCAAGGCGTAGGGTCACAGCAGCTGCTAGTGGCCCTCGCTTGTTCTTAGGAACTTCTAGTAGAGCCCCTGGCTCACCGTCGAAGACTCGCTTCATAGACCCTGGTGGGCTTAGTCTCTGGTCGCTCATAGGTTCTATTTTGCCTTACACGCTAGCAACCAACAGCACCCTAAGAGAAGTTCAGGGTAACCTTTTGATTATGTTAATGTCAGACAGAGATATCAGATCCCAAATCGAAGCGGGCCGTATTGGCCTAGACCCATTAGAGATGAGCTTGTTACAGCCATCCAGCATGGATGTTCGTCTAGATAGGTTCTTCCGCCTATTCGATAACCACAAGTATGCATTCATCGATCCAGCAGTTGATCAGCCCGATCTAACTAGATTGATTGAAGTGAGTGCTGATGAGCCTTTCATCCTGCACCCAGGTGAATTTGTTCTTGGTTCAACCTATGAGTTTGTAACCTTGCCTGATGACATTGCAGCAAGACTTGAAGGTAAGAGCTCTCTTGGAAGACTCGGTCTTCTGACTCACTCAACAGCAGGCTTTGTTGACCCAGGTTTCAAAGGTCACGTAACCCTCGAACTATCAAACACCGCAACATTGCCTATCAAGCTATACCCAGGCATGAAGATCGGTCAGCTTTGTTTCTTCCAGTTATCAAGTGCATCTGAGACACCTTATGGTTCAGCTAAATACAACAGCAGATACCAAGGTCAAAGAGGCCCAACAGCATCACGTTCATTCCTCAACTTCTATCAAACAGATGTTGGTAATGAACCACTAGAACAAAAGGATTAGTAAGTTAGCCGCCGAAAGGCGGTTTTTACTTTAAGTACGCTTTTGGGAACATGTGAGTTTGTAAACATATTGAAAACCAAAGCATGTATCCATCTGGGGATATTGTAGGTAGATTTAGAGTCAGCACAATCACCTAGGAGAATTTCATGCGACCAGTTACGCAAAAACTTCTTACCACTTTCGCTACCCTCGCCATAATCGCGGGGGGGGGGGTACAGTATCAGCCAGCTTTAGCTGAAACTGATTGCATCACTTGGGGCGTAGATGCAGATGGCGAATTTCAATGCACTGAATGGGCTAACACTAACCCAGATCCAGATTCCTCAGATCTTGAAGCACCAGCCGGCCTAACTGTTGAAACAAGAACTACAACAAGCATTCGCTTATCTTGGGACGCATATGAAGGTGCAGTCGGCTGGGTACTTGGAATTAGTACCGACAATGCAGACACTTGGAAAGAACTAGTTCTTCAAAGTGAGAACTCATATCAAGGCATAAACCTCACTGACTTGAAAATGGCGAGTGCCATGTGGGTGCGTGTAGCTGCATTAGCACCAGACAAGTCTCCTTATAGCGACTCTATGTTTGTAACAACTAAAGGTGCTAAACCTTCTCGTGTATCAGTTGTCGACTGGAAAGGCAAAGCCGTTAAGGGTGGAAAAATCACCTGGCGTATGGTTGACAACTCCGCATGGTCTTCGAAAACTTATGGTCTTACTGATGCTGGAATAAATGACTTTCCATCAGCTCCAGCTGGAGCTGTGGACGTTACCTTGAAAGATGCACTCACAGCAGACGGGGCGTTAGTTTCTGGTAGCTGGAGAACCACACTTGGTTTTGATCGAACCGTATTGAGACTTCCTGAGACCGACATTAGTTCGCACACTGTGCGCGTCGTTCTGCCTAATGGTTTGCCTGTGATTGGTGCAACAGTGACAATTCCAGAAGCCAAACCTATCTTGGGGGAATACGGCTGTGTTGAAACCAAAACAGAAAGTGTTTGGGAAGAGACAAGCTACATAGATGAGTGGGGAGAGTATGTCACTGACGGTGAATGGGTTGACACAGAAATCTGTGTTAAGTATGGCCGCCCAATTATTGGCTATTCAGAGGGAACCAACATCGAATCCACACAGGTGGCTAATGGTTTCTCATTTGTTTCCCAAGTTGGTCCTTACTCAGGAAAGACGGACATCAATGGAAACTTTGTGATTTACGGTTTCTTACCAGAAGGCACAGAAGCAACAATCACCTATGACGACGGAGTAATTACTCAGCAGCAGATAGTGACTCTAGACAAGGCCACAACTAGGGCAGAGCTTGACTATATGCCTTGGGTGGCTGTGGAGACTCCAGTAGTAACTGGAAACCCAAGCCAATTGATTCCTATTGATGTGAGCATCAATGACGCATCCGCAGGACCGGCGTTCTTCGGGAGGGCTTCAATCAAGCCAGCCGTGAAGATCACAATCGTTCCACCAAAAGGTGCTCAGACAGGTAAGTGCAAGCCAACCTTGACAGGAAACACAAACTCTAAGGGCAAGTTAAAGCTCAAGATCTGTGCAACTAAGTCAGGTATCTACACCATCAAATCTGCTGGTGCCGCTTCAGTAAAAACCATTAGAGTTCAGGTCAAGAACTCTGCACCTATGCCAGTGACCGGTGTTGTTGCCAAGTCAACAGGGCTTGGTAAAGCACTCGTCTCTTGGAAATCACCACTATTTGATGGCAAGTCCGCAATCAAGACTTACACAATCACAGCAAAGGCTTCAGGCAAAAAGACAATCACCAAGACTGTCAAAGCAAACCTAAAGAGCTTAACCATCACAGGTCTAGCTAACGCAACCACATATCAAATTTCCGTAACAGCTACTAACGGCAAGGGTAAGTCCGAACCAGTAGTAGTAAAAGTTCCAGTCGCCTAATAACCGGAGAAAGCAAACATGTTCCTAAGAAAACTAATCCCAACCTTCCTCGCAACTATTTCACTACTTGCAGGAAGCCTCCCGGTTTTGTTATCGGCAGCACCTGCAAGTGCAGCTGTAACAACAATCCCAAACCTTCCAGCTAGATGGGAGAGCATCAGCTCCCCTGGATCAGGTACCACCTGTGCACTAGCTACCAATCGAACCATTTGGTGTTGGGGTAAAGCAGAAGGTACAAGAGGCGTTACCTGGAATCCCGTTCAAGGCGATCCTGCTGCAGGAACTGCAGTTGGCCCTAAGCAGGTTGGCTCTGCAAACAATTGGGTTGCTTTAGAGGTTGCTAACACGCATGCTTGTGCCAAGAACACTTTGTCAGAGTTATGGTGTTGGGGAGCCAATGCAAACGGTCAACTTGGGGACGGAAGCACTACGCCAAGTCAAATTCCAGTCAAGGTCAAATCGGCGGGTAGGCCTTGGTTCGGGTTCAGCGTCACGGACAAGAAAACTTGTGGAATTTTGGCGACAGGCCTTTGGTGTTGGGGAGACAATTCTGATCGATTGATTTTGTCTGACTCAGCAGCAGATTCAGTTATTAGCCTACCTCGAGCCTACGCGGGCTCGACTCCAGTTATTACATCGACGACAGAGATTCAAATTGGAGCTTTCCAAGTCGTCAAAATTGGAAATCGAATCTGGGCCAATGGCGGATATGGTTTTGAAGAGTTTGTGGCCCCTGGAAATCTAACTTGGACCTCTTTCAGTGCACGTCAAAACGGAAGCTCTGTCGGACCTGAAAGCATTCGCAACTTTTACATGACTTCTCTCTGTGGAATACTTAGCGACTTTACTGCACAGTGCGTGTCTCGGAACATGTTTCAGGAAAGAATCTCGATCGGAGCAACTCATAGGTGGGCTTCTATCGACATTCGACAAGACACCCCACGCGAGGCAATTTGTGGCCTGAAGGTCGACGGCTCCACAACATGCCTCTCCACATACGGCATTGGAAATTATGAATCTGGCATTCCGTGGAACATCTACCAAACCAATTGGGTTAACTACGCTAACTTCACCAACGGGATGACCTACCCTTTCTACAACGTGTCAAACTACAGGAATGTGAAGCTATTCAGAGGCACCTTGCCTGAACAGCATACTTTCGATATTCCCGCTCCGGCTAACACCAGATTTTCAAAACTTTACGGCGGTTTTTTTCAGGGCTCTGTCACTGGCGAAACCGAATACACGACATGGGGAAGGCTTTATGCAATTGCCGATGACGGGCGCATTTTCGTAATGGGCGATGGAAAATTTGGAGAGAGGCAGGATGGGCTAGCAAACTCGGCAGTAACGGATACCTGGGCGCAGGCGCTCGTCCAAACTCCAACAATCTCAAGCTCCGACCGCACATTGATCCCTAAAACAGGCGGTGCGAATGTGCAACTTTCGGGGTCGTTCCTCGTCGGTGTCTCTAGTGTCACAGTTGGCGGCATAACAGTGGCGAATTGGAACGAAAGCGCGGACGGAACTTTGCTTTCGTTCGTCAGTCCAGCATCGGCAATTGGTGGTCCTGCAAGCGTAGTTGTTGAGACTTCTTCAGGTAGCGTCACCCTAGCAAATGCCATATCTTTTGGTGATTCCCCGAACGCCCCCACAATCTCTGGCTTAAGCCCAAATGATAGTTCCGTCACCGTTAACTGGTCTGCACCTTCTTCTACTGGTTCAAGTCCAATCACAAGCTATGTTGTGACATTGTCTCCGGGTAATGCGACATGTACTTGGACATCAGGGCCGTTAAGTTGCAACATTTCTGGCCTAACAAACGGTGCGACTTATAGAGCCACTGTAAGGGCCTTTAGCAACGTTGGACCTGGAATCGTAAGTGCAAACTCGGCAGCAATCGTGCCTTACAAAGGCCCATCCGCACCCCCTATCGTTTCTGTTGCTCCGGGTGATGGTGAAATAACAGTTACTTGGTCGGCTGCTAATAACAACGGATCAGCGATTACTCGCTATGACGTTGAAGCTCAACCTGGTGGTAACTCTTGTTCAACGACTGGAACCGGGACATCTTGCACTATTTCGCCACTGACAAACGGAACCCAATATTCGATTTCTGTTTATGCGACAAATGATGCAGGTGGTGGCGAGGTATCTACATCTCAAACATTGATTACACCTAGAACTCTTGCCGGTTCTCCGACAAATGTTGTTATCAATCCAGGTGACAGACAACTTGGAGTCAGCTGGAGAGCACCTAGCAGCAATGGTGGATCTGCTGTTACCTCTTATACAGTTACAGCTCAGCCAGGAAACATAACCTGTACAGCTATTGCTCCAGCTCTATCTTGTAACTTGTTGGGACTGAGCAATGGAAGTGTCTACAGCATTACGGTTGCAGCAACTAACCCCGCTGGTGATTCTGTTTCAAGCGCAGCCGTTACTGGATCTCCAGTAACTATTCCCGGTAAGCCAACTATTAGCGCGACTGAACCAGGGTCTAACAGTGTGCTAGTTAGATGGCGTGCACCTTCAGCTACTGGTGGTGCATCTGTATCTAACTACACAGTTGTTGCATCTCCAGGAGGAAACTCCTGTACTACCGGTGGAGCAATACTTTTCTGTACTGTCACTGGTTTGGATAACGGTACAACTTATGCATTCACAGTTACAGCGACTAACACTGCTGGAACTGGAACTGCATCAGCCTCTTATAACGGTGTACCGGCAACGATTCCGAGTTCTCCGAGAAGCATCATTGTGTCTCCAACAAACGCAGGCTTAACTGCAAGCTGGGCTGCTCCTTCATATGATGGTGGTACTGCAATTTCTGGATATGTAGCAACTGTGAGATCTACAGGTGACACTTGTTCAACTATTGCTAGCACCAGAACTTGTACCTTCACTGGTCTAGTAAACGGCTCTAGCTACATTGTTGATGTTGTTGCAAATAACAATGCTGGTAGCTCAGAAGCCGCATCGTCATCAAACGTGACACCAAGAACGGTTCCATCAAAACCTATCCAGGTTTCACTAACTCCAGGTGCTGCAACCCTGAGAGTGACTTGGGCCGCACCACTTTCTGATGGTGGTTCAATCATCACTTCGTATTTAGCTACGGCTACACCAGGTGCGGGACTTACATGTACAAGCACTGGAACTTACTGTGATTTCCTAAACCTAACGCCTGGCACAAACTACACAGTTACTGTTGTGGCAGTTAACGCTGCGGGTACAGGAGCGGCCAGCACGGGTATAACCGGAATGCCATTCACAAACCCTGGTGCACCAACTTCTTTGACTGCGGCAGCTGATGACACCCAGGTATTAGTATCTTGGGCAGCTCCAAGCTCTACAGGTGGTTCAGACATAACTGGATACATAGCAACAGCAACTTTGGGAGCTAATGTGTTCAGCTGTTCAACTCCTTCAACAGCAACTAGCTGTTGGATTCGAGGTTTGACTAACGGATCAAGGTACTCAATCAAGGTAGCTGCTTCAAATGGAGCAGGTGTGGGTCCTGAAGCATCAGTAGCAGGAACAGTTACTCCAAGAGGTATCTCCAGCACTCCAATACTTGTCTCGGTTGATCCTCAGAACCAAAGCCTTGTTGTTAGGTGGAGAGCTATTTCTACAAATGTTGACAATAACGGTTCGCCGATTATTCGATACGTCGCAAAGGCAATGCCATCAGGTCAGACCTGCCAAGTAAACGGATTCACAGTTGTGAATGGTTCTTCGGTTGCGAATACCACTTGCACAATTAGTGGTCTTACTAATGGAGCAGTTCAATCAATTACTGTGACTGCGGTCAATGAAGCTGGA
Source organism: Micrococcales bacterium (assembly GCA_947489135.1). Classification (GTDB taxonomy): domain Bacteria; phylum Actinomycetota; class Actinomycetes; order Actinomycetales; family Microbacteriaceae; genus Rhodoluna. Next base: position 4,877 of record CANLCU010000019.1, on the reverse strand, counting down.
ACATCCGAGGCGTCTAACGCAATCTCAAAGACACCTCGTTCAACTCCTGGCGCACCAGTAGGAATTAAGTTGACCCCTCTAAATGGAGGTGTGTCAGTGTCTTGGAACTCGCCTGTCGATTCAGGTGGCGCAACTATCACTCAGTACACCGTTACTGCAATTCCAACTGGCACAGCTGGCTCAGTAAACACTTGTGTGCAAAACAGCAGTGAAGCACGAAGCTGTCTAATCACTGGTCTATCTAACGGAACTTCTTACACAGTTACAGTTGTCGCAACCAATGGTGTTGGAGACGGGCCTGCATCAACTAGCCAGAATGTGATTCCAGCAGACGTACCAACTTCACCTACTGCAGTTATTCCAACAGTGGGTAACGGGTCAATCAGTGTTAAGTGGAAAGCAGCTCAAGATAGTGGCTCACCAATTTTGAGTTACCGAGTAGATCTAACTCCTGGTGGCTATAGCTGTGAGATTACAGATCTAAGTTTCTTGGGATGCACTATCGCAGACCTTGATAACGGTGTTCCATATTCAGTTTCAGTTTTTGCAACTAACGCAGTTGGAGAGTCTGAATCAGCATCAGTAGCTGGAACTGTAACCCCGCGAGCAATTCCTAGTGCGGTTCAGTCTGTTGTGGTTAGCGCGTCTTCAGGTAAGGCAACTGTTTCTTGGATTCCTGGATTCAATGGTGGTGCTCCGATTCAGTCATACAAGGTGGTTTCATCTCCAGGCGGAACAATCTGTACAGTAAACGCCCCGAACACTCAGTGTCTTATTTCCAACCTAAAGAATGGATCTCAATACACGTTCAGCGTTATTGCTGTGAACGACGCTGGAAGCAGCCAACCGACAATCTCAACATCTACGTTGATTGCAGGTACTCCAAGTGCACCTGTTGCGCTGAAGGTTAAACCTGGAGACGGCATGATCACGGTGTCTTTCGCTCCTCCTTCACTTGCTTTGAATGGTGGAACTCCAATCATCAACTACTCAGTCTTTGTAAATGATGAAGAAGTTTGTACAGTAGTGCCAGCGAAGCTACTGACTTGTGTGGTGAATGATCTAGAAAACGGAACACCTCAGATTGTTCGAGTTACCTCAAATAACCTGATTGGTCCAAGCGTTTCAACAGCAGAGGTGGTTGCCACACCAGGTCGCGTTGCGTCTGCAGTTACTGACGTAACTCTTACCCAAGGAGCTGGCCTTCTAACCATAAGTTGGACTGAGCCAGAAGACGATGGTGGTTCGCCATTGACTGGCTACGCGGTAACGCTGACACCTGGAGGAAAGACTTGCAAGGTTGATCAGGATTCAACGAGCTGTGACATCTCTGGTCTAACTGTGGGTACTACCTACATAGCCAAAGTTGTCGCAATCAACGGCGTGGGTACTTCAGCGGCTGTATCAAGCTCTGCTATGAAGATTATTGGTGCCCCAACAGCAGTGAGAAACCTCACGGCTTCTGCCCTCTCGAAAGGTGCGAAGCTCTTCTTCGCTCCACCAGCGAACAACGGAGGGTCTCCGATTCTTAACTACTACATCTCGGTGACAGGGCCTGGAGGCTTTAGCTTCGAATCAGGACCAGTAGAAGCCTCAAAAGTAAAGGGTTCCTACTCATTGACAAAACTCACCAAGGGAGTGACCTACACAATTATTGTCACTGTTGATAATGAGTTTGGTATGAGCGCTGAGGCTAAGACCACAGTGAAATCTAAGTAGTGCTTGACCTCGAATTACTTAGCTGGATTGCCACGATAACTGCAGCTCTCGTGGCAATCCCAGCAATAGTTCTGGGATACCTGCAACTAAGGGCTTCTACCCGAGCTGAGAGGGCAAGCGCTAGAGCCTACGTTTCGGTGCGCTACGTTATTTCGAAACCCACTGGTAAAGACGAAAGCGTCTATTTGGTGTTTAGGAATCATGGACGCGTGGTTGCGGAAAACATCAAGCTGGACTTTGCTCATGAAACGGGATGGAACCACATAAGAGACAGTGATTCTCTACCTTTTGTGAGCGGCGCTGGAATATCGAGGCTTTATCCGGAGGAGTCTGCTGAGTACTTCGTTGGCACACTCCAGGCAAACAGCAAGCTATTGCAACTCAAGGACACAGAAGTAGAGGCAACACTAACTTTTAGTGATTCAATATTCGGCAAACAGTCAGTTCAGTTGCTTCTGGGTCTCTCTGACTACAAGTATCGAAGAAGATCTAGTTAACTACTACTGGTGTTGGATGTGCTCTCATCTCAATAACTAAACGAGCGATCGAAATTGCAGTCAAGCCTCGAACTCCTATGAAGTTGTGTTGCATTATTTGTTCTACTAGTCGTAGAATTAGGTATATTCTACGAATTGTAGAATATACCTAAGGAGAAAAATGAAGAGATTGTTGCTCGCAGCAGCGATTACTGTAGCCCTACTTCCTGCAAGTGCGGCAATGGCCCACGTATCAATAATTCCTGGAGTAGCTGCAAATGGCAGCACCACCGATTCCCTGAAAGCCGGAAAGAGCGGATTCGTAAACTTCCGCATCGGACACGGATGCTCACTAGAAAAAGAGACATTGAACCCTGCAACTAAGACCAGCATGCGTGGTACTAACTGGGGAACCAAGGAGTTCTCAGTTGAGATCCCAGTTGTTGCTCAGGGCACAGGAACAACTATTCCTAGACCAGCTTGGGTTCCAGGCTGGAAGACTTCTGTAACAAAGAATGCTGTTACTGGAAACTACTTAGTTACTTGGAAGTCAATCAACAGAGCCTTTGATGTACCAGATGCACCTGAGGGCAACGCTGGCGGAAGACTACAGTTTGACTTTGGCGTTCGCATTCAGTGGGCAGCCGACTCAGCAGGCCAGAAGGTTTACTTCAAGTCAGTTCAAACTTGTCAGGTAGATGTTCCTGGTGTTTCAGCAAAAGCAAAGACCAAGACTAAGCCAGCTGTAAAAGCAATCAAGCCTAGAAGCTTTGATATCAAAGTCAGCTGGGACAAGACAGATGGAACCGGTGCTGACACCGTTGCCGATCTAATCGAACACAACGATGCACCTAGCGTGACTGTATTGGCAGCTAGCTAATGAAGAGGATGCTTGTTGCTCTTTTGTTGATTACAACATTTGTAGCTCCACCAGAGCAGCAAGCATCCGCTCACGCTAGCCTTGCGATTTCAACTCCAGGGGTGGGCAAGGTAATTCACATGTCACCGAAGAATGTTCGCCTAACATTCGATGAAGACCTAATTAGCCTTGGTAAATCGAATCAAATAAAGGTGACAAACTCCAAAGGCAAACTAGTGAGTCTTTCAACTACAACAGTTCGTGGATCCACTGCAAGCGTGAAGTTGATAAAAGGTTTAGGCTATGGAACCTACGCGGTTACGTACAGAGTTGTCTCAGCTGATGGACACATTGTTTCATCGAAGTACAAGTTCTATTACCGAAAGAAGAGCTAGCAATAAGCTCCGAGAAGATCTCTTGCTCCACTCAAAGCTTGAGCTCCAGCCTTATCTCGTGCCGCTTTATCCGCAGCAAGTTCTGTGAGCAGATTGATTTCATGATTGAAGCAAGTTGCTAACCAAGACCAAGGTGCAGCGACTAAGAGTCTTTGAGCGAGAGATTTGATTTCTAGATGACGTTTTCTCAGATGGGTGCATTCATGCCATAGAACAGCTTCCAACTGCTCATCAGTTAGAGCATCAGCTGTTCCTCGAGTAATGAAAATGTATTTCTCTCCACCTAGTTTCTTCGCAAAAGCCAATCGTGGCTCTAGAGGAACAAGAATTACAGGAATATCTTGAAACACTCTTGATTGTCTTCCAATAGACATGAAGTTCTCACTGAGTGCTCTTGCTTCAATTAGAAGTGGTTCAAACTTCATGGTCATCAGAGAAATCCAAATACCAATCCCGGCAACCAATACCCATGGCAGCACACTAACTGCAATGACTGTCACGATAGAAGCGTCACCTATTGATCCACGAGTCAGATAGTCGTAGGTATCGAGAGCAACATACAGAGCTAAACCAATAGAGCTAAACAAGCTAAGAAGAGTTAGTAGAACAGTTGTTACCCAAACACGAATACCAAGATTTGGCCTTCTTCTAAACATCCCTAGCCATGTTCCAGGGGCAACAAGAGATAAGTAGAACAGAAGTGCAATGTCTAATAGCAGCAGCATGCCAATAAGAGACACTACCTACTTCCCCTTACGCAGGCTACTCCTAAGAGCATCTTTGATTTCAGGCGAAAGAGAGTCAACGAAGTTGGCAACAACTAGAGAAGGGTTATGTGAGCCTTCTAGGAGTTCAAGGAGTGAAGCAGCGGCTTGCTCATCTCTACTAAGAACAGATTCAAAAACAAGAGACTTGCCATCAAGCTTTCTTCTTCTAACTAGCTCTTTATCGCATAGACGACTCAAAATAGTGAGCAAGGTTGTTAGAGCAATAGATCCTTGAGGTTCAATACTTTTCAGGATGTCTTGTGAACCGATATCAGTAGCACCTGATTCTTCAAGACTCCAAAGTGCATGTAGTACCTCTGCTTCTAATTCACCATGTTTTCTAGTCATGGCTTTATTCTATCCTTTGTAGAGCAAAAGCCATGCTCGGTATTTACCCTCAAGCGCTTTAGATTTTTTGAGTCTTAGGCTCTTTGACTCGCAGTAACAACACCAAGCCTGTGATCAGAATAATCATCAAGCCCCAAATACCCCAGATAGTCGCTTGCTGAATCCCAAGTACTATCTGTGCAAAAGTGATTGATAGAGTCCACATAACACCACTTAGGAAGCTGACTGCTCTTCCTGTGAACTGGTAGAGACCAAAGATCTCTCCCTCGCGTTCAGCTGGTGCAAACCTTGCCACAAAAGTTCTAGCAGAAGC
>CANLCU010000018.1 GCA_947489135.1 Micrococcales bacterium | reverse complement strand
GCTTGGGTTGGTGAAGGTGAACTGGGTGCGATTGTTACCCACGTGAAGCAGCAAATGCAACCTGAGTACCGAGCAGATGTGAATGAAGTGGCAACTAGAAATGTTGTTGACGCAGACATCGGTGACGATCTTGAAGTATTGCTTCAGGCAGCTGAACTAATTATTTCCTCTCAGTTCGGATCTACTTCTATGTTGCAGAGAAAGCTACGAGTTGGATTCGCTAAAGCTGGTCGTCTAATGGATCTTCTTGAATCTAGAAACATTGTTGGTCCAAGCGAAGGCTCAAAAGCTAGAGAAGTAATGGTGAGACCTGAAGACCTACCAACAGTCCTGGCTCAACTTCGAGGAGAGACCGGTGCAAAAGCAACTGAGGCAATGATTCAGGCAGCTGATGCAATTGATCAAAGTGCTATGGGTGCTGGAGAGTTCTCAGACTTCGTTCCTAAGGCAACTGATGACGATGAAGATGATGGCGACGCTTGGCAACTTACGGGTAGACAGTAAGAGTAGTGTTTTTAGAGTGTTGAACGCAGCTAACCTTGTCACCTTTGGTCGGATTGCCGTTACACCTGTTTTCCTTTGGTTGCTTCTATCAACCTACAAAGCCGGAGACCCAGTCAATTGGATCTTGCTTTTGGCTTTTATCCTCATTGCAGCAAGCGATGGCATCGATGGTGCAATTGCTAGAAAACAAAACACAGTAACCAAGCTGGGTAAACTCCTTGATCCAATTGCAGACAAGATTCTTCTCGGTGGTTCGTTTATCGTTCTTTCAGCTTTGGGAGTTTTGGATTGGTGGATTACAGTTCTAATCCTTGTTCGAGAAGTAGCCATGACTGTTTACCGACTGATTGTTGTGAAGAACAGAGTTATTCCAGCATCAGCAAGTGGTAAATCAAAGACAATCGTGCAAGCTATTGCAATCGGCTACTTGATTTCTCCTTTGAACAAGATGCTAGAAAACCAATTCATTGACATTGGATTATTTCTTGTCGTCGTAGCTCTCTTCCTGACTTGGTTCTCAGCCTTCCAATACTTCAAGGACTCAAGATCATGAGTGCTAAAGAGGTTCTAGATCTTCTTGAAAAGAAGGGACTGAAGCTTGCCATAGCTGAGTCTCTGACCGGTGGAATGTTATGTAGCGAATTGGTTTCTGTTGCAGGTGCTTCAAATGTTGTTTTAGGTTCTGTAGTTGCATACCAAACAGATCTCAAGTCTTCGGCTCTTGGAGTGAACAGAAGTCTTTTGAAGGAGCAAGGAGCGGTTGACCCAGAAGTTGCCGCTCAGATGGCTGAAGGAATTCGATCTAGATTTTCACTTCAAATGCTGCTGTCAACAGACCAAGTTCTAGGAGTTTCAACCACTGGAGTGGCAGGTCCTTTGGAACAGGATGGCAAGCCTGTAGGAACAGTGTTTATAGCTGTTGCTGGGGCTAGGGGAGTCCAAGTTTGGGAAGAGCATTTCGAGGGCGATAGGGCTGCTATCCGCTCAAAAACAGTGGAATCAGCACTTTCACACATTCGGGAATACTTCACCAAGTAATTGGCTTTACTTCTGTGAGGCGGATTTACTGAACCTAAATTCCAAGGTAACATTCAGCAATCTAAGGGCTAAATGTCCGAAGAAGCGGGTATGTTATTCCTACAGCAATACCAGTGCACCAAGCTTTCGCTAAACTAGGCGTTCGCATCTATTTGAAAGGGGATCCACATGGCTCTAGTTCGTCAAGAAATCGGTGATGTTCTCCGCGACCTTCGCCAGCAAAAAGGACACACCCTTCGCCAAGTGGCCAGCCGTGCCGCAGTAGCTTTGGGTTACCTGAGCGAGATCGAAAGAGGGCAGAAAGAAGCCTCATCTGAGATCCTGGCTTCCGTTGCCTACGCATTGGATGTGCCAATTTCCCAGATCATGCACCTTGTTGCTGAGCGATTTGAGGCTGTTGAGACAGTCGTAATCCCAGACACCGTGCCAACCGAGTTTGTTACCAGCTTCGATTCAGCAAGCATGGCTAACTCAAGATAGTTTTTAACTAGATACTGCCCCCAATATCCTTGGGGGCAGTTCTTTTTAACCCCGGTGAGCATTTCTGCCAGTAAACGGCTGATACAGGGGTTATCTTCTAAACGTGCGACTTAGTGAGTTTAAGACCCTTATGGCCGATGAATTCGGCTCTGAGTACGCTGCCGTGCTGCTTAGAGACCTAGTTCTCACAGAACTAGGGGATTTGACGGGTCAAGGAGCTTTGGCGGCTGGGCTAGAACCTAAAGAGATCTGGCATGCCATTTGTAAGGCCCAAAACGTCCCAAAAGAGCGTTGGCATGGACTGAACAAAAAGCCGAGAAATAGACACGCCGAATAGAGTTTTATTCGTAATTTTGTTCGGATATTGCTAGGCTATCCACATAAGGAAATTGGTAGAAGTTATCAACAGTTCAGACAGACACCAGTTTCAAAGCAGATTTTCTTCGTAGTGTCATGACAGCATAAAACCAGTCGCCAAGGCGACAGAAAAGGAAAAGAAAATGCCATCAGCATCAGATCGCGATAAAGCCCTAGACACTGCGCTCGCGCAGATTGACAAACAGTTCGGAAAAGGCTCTGTCATGCGCCTTGGTTCGGACGAAAGAGCTCCAATTGAAGTAATCCCAACCGGTTCCATCGCTTTGGATGTGGCCCTTGGAATTGGAGGACTTCCTAAGGGAAGAATTGTAGAAGTTTATGGACCTGAGTCATCAGGTAAGACAACAGTTGCTCTGCACGCAATTGCTAACTGCCAGAAAGCTGGTGGAGTAGCTGTCTTCATCGACGCAGAGCACGCTCTAGATCCAGAGTATGCAAAAGCACTTGGTGTGGACATTGATGCACTTCTAGTCAGCCAACCAGACACTGGTGAACAGGCTCTAGAAATTGCTGACACTTTGATTCGCTCAGGCTCAATCGACATCATCGTCATTGACTCTGTCGCTGCTCTTGTTCCAAGAGCAGAAATCGAAGGTGAGATGGGTGACTCACACATGGGTCTTCAGGCTCGATTGATGTCTCAAGCACTTCGCAAGCTAACCGGTGTTTTGAGCAACACAAAGACAACAGCTATCTTCATCAACCAGCTTCGCGAAAAGATTGGTGTGTTCTTCGGATCCCCTGAGACTACCGCTGGAGGTAAGGCACTTAAGTTCTACGCTTCAGTTCGTCTTGACGTTCGCAGAATTGAAACTCTAAAGGATGGCCAGGAAGCTGTTGGTAACAGAACACGCGTCAAGGTTGTCAAGAACAAGATGGCACCTCCATTCAAGCAGGCTGAATTCGACATCATCTACGGTGTTGGAATCTCACGTGAGGGAAGCCTTCTAGATGTTGGTGTTGAGCAGGAGATTCTAAAGAAGTCTGGTTCTTGGTACACCTACGAAGCTGAACAGCTTGGTCAGGGTAAAGAGAACTCAAGAAACTTCCTTCTTGATAACCCTGAGGTAGCAAACGAAATCGAGCAGAAGATCAAGACCAAGCTTGGTATTGGTGTTCCTCGTGCGGTTGCAGATCTACCAGTTGAAGAAGTTACAGAACTCAAAGCTGTAAACAAGTAACTTGGACATCAAATCTTTCCTCAAGGACTTACCTCCTGCTGAAGGAGGGCCTAAGTACTCACTCAAGTCTGTTGATTCGCTTGAAGAAGACGTGCGCCAGGCGTTACTGAAACTTATCGCTAGAAGCAGCAAGTCTTCAGGACAATTGCGAACCCTTCTCTTGGAGAAAGAGTTTCCAGTTCAATTAGTTGATCAGATGATAGATCGGTTCATCGAAGTAGGACTTATCGATGATCATGCCTTGGCTAAGGACTTCACAGAGGTTGCAGTTTCTCGAAAGTCCAAAGCCAAGTCAGTTATCGCAAGGGAGCTTCGAGCCAAGAACTTCCCTCAAGAAGCAATCGATGCTGCAATTTCAGAGATCGACACAGAGTCAGAACTTGAAGCAGCCAAGAAACTTGCCGAATCAAGACACAGACAACTTTTGAAGCTTGAGCCAGAAGTTAGGACGAGAAGGCTATCTAGTTACTTGATGCGTAAGGGCTACACAAGCAGTGTTGTTTGGGCTGCAGTTCGTCACGCAGCCGGAGAAGTACCTAGATAAAGCTATCCCTTGGCTAAAATTGGGGAGATGAATACCAAAACCCGCAGTTATGAGGTCAAGACCTTTGGCTGTCAGATGAACGTCCACGATAGCGAGAGGCTATCGGGACTTCTTGAGGACGCTGGTTACGTTCAAGCGGCAAATGGGGAATTAGCTGATGTTCTGGTGTTCAACACCTGCGCGGTTAGAGAGAACGCGGATAACAAGCTGTACGGCAACTTAGGTCAGCTGTATGAAAGAAAACTGGAGAATCCTGACTTTCAGATAGCAGTTGGCGGATGTCTAGCCCAGAAGGATAAAGACGTAATAGTCAAGAAAGCTCCTTGGGTTGATGTTGTCTTCGGAACTCACAACATCGGATCTCTTCCAGCCCTTCTCGATAGAGCAAGACACAATGAGGAAGCTCAGGTTGAAATTCTTGATGCTTTAGAAACTTTCCCGAGTGATCTGCCGACCAAGCGCGACTCTACTTACGCAGCATGGGTTTCAATCAGCGTTGGATGTAACAACACTTGTACCTTCTGCATCGTTCCTGCCCTCAGAGGTAAAGAGAAAGACCGCAGACCAGGTGAGATTCTTGCCGAGATCAAAGCTTTGGTTGCAGAAGGCGTAATCGAAATCACACTGCTAGGTCAGAATGTCAACACATACGGTGTTGAGTTTGGTGACAAAGGTGCTTTCGCCAAATTGCTCAGAGCTTGCGGTGAGATTGAAGGACTAGAGCGAGTTAGGTTCACCAGCCCTCACCCTGCTGCCTTCACAGAAGATGTAATTCTTGCTATGGCTGAGACACACAATGTGATGCCTCAACTACACATGCCTCTGCAATCCGGTAGTGATCGAATTCTCAAGGACATGAAGCGAAGCTATCGAAGCTCCAAGTACCTAGGCATATTGGATAAGGTTCGAGAGCTTATTCCAGATGCTGCCATCTCAACAGACATCATCGTTGGCTTCCCATCTGAAACCGAGGAAGACTTCCAAGAGACTCTTCGAGTTATTCGTGAATCAAGGTTTGCGATCACTTACACATTCCAGTATTCAAAGAGGCCAGGCACTCCCGCTGCTGACCTACCGGGTCAAGTTTCTAAAGAAGTTGTTCAAGAGCGTTACGAGAGACTACTCGAAGTTGTTAATGACATTGCATGGCAAGAAAACAAACTTCAGATTGGTAAAAGAGTTGAAGTATTGGTTGGCAACAATGAAGGACGCAAAGACGATAGGACTAATCGTCTAACCGGTAGAGCTAGAGATTCTCGTCTTGTTCACATCGACTGGCCCTTAGACCTAGATGCTCCAAGACCTGGAGATTTAGTGTGGGCAACTGTTGTAGATGCTAAGCCTTACTTCCTGATTGCTGATGCTGGAACAAACCCTGAGGTTAGACGCACAATTGCTGGTGATGCTTATGACCGAGCACAAACCGAAAGCTGCGCTGTCCCAACAGCATCAACGGCCACCAAAAAGGGAACCATTGGTCTAAGCGTTGATGTAAAAGTCAATCAGTAAAAATGACAACCTCAATCAAGCCAGAGTTACTCTGCATAGTCGGGCCTACGGGCTCTGGTAAAAGCGGATTAGCTATCAACGTGGCTTTAGAGCTAGCAAAGTCTGGGATCAAAGCAGAGATTGTCAACGCAGACTCGATGCAGTTTTATCGAGGCATGGATATTGGAACAGCCAAAGTTCCAGTTGCTGAACGATCTGGAATCCAACACCACATGTTGGACTGGCTCGATATCGCCGAAGAGAACACAGCAGCCAGATATCAGGTAGAAGCCCGCAAAGTAATTTCAGATCTCATAGAGCAAGGCATTCTTCCAATCGTCGTTGGTGGGTCAATGCTCTACATCGCAGCTCTAATAAACACCTTTGAATTCCCTGGCAGAGATGAAGCCCTTCGTGCGCAGCTTGAGCAAGACCTAATTGATCTAGGCCCTGTTGCTATGCACAAAAGACTTGAGCTATTGGATGAAACTGCGGCTAGTCGAATTGAGCCTCAGAATGGACGTCGAATTGTTAGAGCACTAGAGATTGTCATGATTACGGGGGAGCCTTTTGCAGCATCGCTTCCTGATCAGTTTGAATCATTTCTTCCCGTGCTAGAAATTGGTTTGAACTCAGCAAGAGAACACTTAGTCGAACGACTAGCTCAGCGAGTAAGAGATATGTGGTCTTCAGGTCTGGTTGATGAAGTCAAGGGACTTGTTGGCAAAGGCATCCGAGATTCCAAGACAGCCAGCCAAGCAATTGGTTACTCTCAAGCCCTTGCAAGTATCGATGGTCGCCTCACAGAAGAGGAAGCCATCACAGAAACGATATTGCTAACGCAAAGATATGCCCGAAGACAAATGTCGTGGTTTAGACGAGACCCTCGAATTCACTGGTTTGACTATCAAGCGGAAGATCTAGTCAAAGAAGTCATGGAGCTTGTTATTTCTAGTCTCCAGTTGCCAGGCAAAGTAGGCTAAATCACATGAGCAAAGTTGAATTCACTAAAGGTCAAGGTACGGGCAATGACTTCGTACTCATTCTTGACCTGGAAGGCTCAATAGATATCACACCTGCTCAGGTCGCGAAGATTTGTGACAGACACTTCGGTGTTGGAGCAGATGGTCTAATTCGTATAGTTCCTTCACACCTCATCCCTGAAGGTTCAGCTGCTCTTAAGGAAGAACCATCTGCCTATTGGTTCATGGACTATCGAAATGCTGACGGTTCGGTTGCTGAAATGTGCGGCAACGGGGTTAGAGTCTTCGCTCGCTATCTAACTGAAAAAGGATTAGTCGATCTTCCAGAGGGTCAGGTTCTTCACATTGGAACTCGCGCTGGGGTTAGAGATATCCAAAAGAATAAAGCTGGATTTGCTGTGGACATGGGTCGATGGAAGCCAGAGCCTCAGGAAGTGCTAGTGAGTGCACGAGGATTAGACGTTGCTAGACCTAGCCAGGGAATCAATGTTGGAAACCCTCATCTAGTAGTTGCTTTAGCTTCTTCTGAGGAATTGAGTTCTCTTGATCTATCAATTGCTCCAACCTTGGAACCGACACCGGAGCTAGGTGCAAACATAGAATTCGTAGTTCCTGCAGACCCAATGGTTACAAACGGTGTGGGAAAAATTTCAATGAGAGTCTTCGAGAGGGGAGTCGGAGAGACTCTATCTTGCGGCACAGGAATTGTTGCAGCTGCTCTGGCCACTCGTTTATGGGCAGGACCAGAAGCTCCGAACCAATGGACTGTTGAAGTTCCAGGTGGAACTCTTGGTGTGAGAATGTTTGCAACTGAAGAGGGCGAACACGTCGGACTCAGCGGTCCCGCAGAGCTTTCTTTTGATGGAGTTCTGGAATTCTAAAGCTTAGAAACTTTTAGCACTCTGAAAGTTTTAGATGAATCAATTCTGGTGCTTTCAAACCCTGGACTAAATTCTTCCACCAGCCATTTGTGCAAACTGTCTGAACCTAGATTCTTTTGAACTACCAAACGAGCTGTTCCTCCTTTAACTAATTTATTGATCCAAAGATTTAGTATTTCGTGCAGAACTTTCTTGCCAACGCGAATGGGTGGGTTCGACCATATTTCATCAAATAGAACATCACGCGGAACGTCTTCTGGTTTGCAAACGATTATGTTCGTGATGCCAAGTTTGTCGGCATTCATTTTTGTTAATTCAAGACTTCTCTCGTTCACATCGATGGCATAAATCGTTGCCTTCGGAGAATGAAGAGCTAGAGCTAAAGCAATTGGTCCCCAGCCACAACCGATGTCGAGAAATGTACCTGTTGGATTGGCAGCTTCAATGTGGCCTAGCAGCACCTGGGTTCCCTGATCGATGTGTTCTGGACTAAATATTCCCCCAGCGGTTAGAACTTGTGTTTTGTTTCCATTCAGGTTCACAGTAATTTCGCGCGTGACCAACGGCCCTTCAGGGGAGGAGGCGAAGTAATGATTGTCGGACACGAACAACACACTACTCCTACACGAGTACTCTTAAAAGCGAAATGACTTCAAAAGACTTCGACGACTCAGACGAGACCATGGGCTCATCCAGCCCTGACGAAACTAACTCTGTAATTGACCGAATTCTCCGAAGGGACCAGAGAGCTCAAGCTCTAGGGCTAAGCGATGACCAGCAGTCAAATGCCTTTGATGGAGACCAACAAGATCTCCTCGATAGAGCAGCACTGGCTCGCGTGCCAGGGCTTTCAACCCAGATGCAGGACATCACCGAGGTTGAGTATCGAGACCTTCAGCTAGAGAGAGTTGTCCTGATTGGTATCTGGGGCGAGAACACTCTCAAGGATGCCGAAAACTCCCTCAGAGAGCTGGCTGCACTAGTTGAGACAGCTGGAGCTGAAGTTCTAGATGGACTTCTTCAACGTCGCTACCACCCTGATCCTGCAACATTCCTAGGTAAGGGTAAAGCTCAAGAGCTTCGTGACTTGGTGAAGACCATTGGTGCTGACACGGTTATCGCAGATACTGAGCTATCTCCCTCTCAGAGAAGAGCGCTTGAAGATGTGGTCAAGGTGAAGGTTATTGACCGCACTGCAATCATCCTTGAAATCTTTGCCCAGCATGCCAAGAGCAGAGAGGGTAAAGCTCAGGTGGAACTAGCCCAGCTAGAGTACCTACTTCCTCGTCTTAGAGGTTGGGGAGAGTCAATGTCTCGTCAAGCTGGTGGTCGAGCAGCAGGTGGTGAAGGTATTGGTTCACGTGGTCCTGGTGAAACAAAGATTGAGTTAGACCGAAGAAGAATCAACACAAGAATGGCAAAGCTGCGTAAGCAGATTGCAGGCATGAAACCTGCTCGTGAAACGAAGCGATCTAATCGAAAGAAGTATGAGGTTCCATCGGTAGCTATTGCTGGTTACACAAATGCTGGAAAGTCCTCACTGTTGAACAGGCTTACCTCTGCTGGAGTCTTAGTTCAGAATGCTTTGTTTGCAACTCTTGATCCGACAGTTAGACAAACTCGCACTCCAGACGGCCGTGAATACACCCTGTCAGACACAGTTGGGTTTGTTCGCAACTTACCTCACCAACTAGTTGAGGCATTTAGATCGACTCTTGAAGAGATTGCCGATAGCAATCTAATCTTGCACATTGTTGATGCCTCTCACGTTGATCCAGGAGCTCAGATAGCAACAGTGAGACAAGTTATTGGTGAGGTTGATGCCAGAGACATTCCAGAGTTAATTGTTTTCAACAAAGCAGACTTGGTTGATGAAGATACTGTTCTAGCTCTTAGAGGTCTTGAACCAAATTCTGTTTTTGTCTCATCAAGAACTGGAGAAGGGTTTGAAGAATTACAAGCAGCAATATCTGCACGTCTTCCTAAACCAAACGTTGCAGTCAGAGTTTTGATTCCATACAACAGGGGAGACCTAGTTTCGCGAATGCATCTGAACTCACAGATCAACAAGATTGAGTATCAGGAAACAGGTACCTACATTGATGCTCTAGTCAGACCAGATATTGCTAGCGAACTAGAACAGTTTGAGGTTTAGACCTTACGAAGGACTGTAACTACAATTCCCATAATTTCAGCATGGGTTCCATCAATTGGCTCGTAGTTTCTGTTCTGAGGCAGTAACCAGACTTGGCCGTCTCTGTTTCTAAATGTCTTTACAGTTGCTTCGCCATCCAAAAGGGCAGCAACAATGTCGCCGTTGTTGGCATTCTTCTGCTGACGGACAACGACCCAGTCACCATCGCAAATAGCAGCTTCCTCCATAGAAGGACCTTTGACCTTAAGCATGAACAGCTCACCCGAACCCACTAGGGACTTAGGTAACGGGAAGATTTCTTCGACATTCTGATCTGCAGTGATTGGGTATCCAGCCGCAATGCTTCCAACCATTGGCACCATGGCTGTAGCAGCCATAGGGATGGAGCTGTCAGCTTCAATGCTGTCTGCATCATCCCAGCCCTCTGGGGCGATAAGGACTTCAACGTTGCGGGAGAGGTTGTCCTGGCGTCTGATGTAGCCCTTTTCCTCGAGGTTGTCGAGTTGGTATGAAACACTGGCTACAGAGCTCAGGCCTACACCTTCGGCGATCTCACGCATAGACGGAACGATGCCTGATTTGGCCTTGCTTTGCAGGATTGCCTGCAGGATTGCCTTCTGAGTGTCAGTCAAAGAATCGCTGCTCTTGCGTGTCATGAGGTGCCTTTCTGCCCTGTTTATAGCGGTTTTAGGGTCGTGTCGGTGGTTACCAGTTAAATCTCTAATAAGGCAACTGCCTTCAATGTATTCCAAAAGCAACAAAAAATCAAACACATTTTCGGAAAAATCACAAATATTCTTGACTTTTTTCGAATATAAGGCGTAATCTTGTTCGTATTAGAACAAATGTTCGGAGAAAGGTTCCAAATGTCAGCTCAAATTATCGAGTTCCCGATGAATAGAGTCCGCCCTGCCCAGCAGGTGACCAGACCTTCCAGCTCACGAGCACGAACAGCCCCTCAGGCTACCTACGTATCCCGACCGGTAGCAATTGCTAGAGCTGTGCTGGGCTGGACTTTAATCCTGAGCATCGCAGCTGCACTTCTGGTTGGATTCGGAAAGCAAGTTCAATCAGCCCAGGCCGTTGGATCTGAAACCACGACTAGCGACGTTGTGGAGTTTGAGTATGTCACCATCATGAGCGGAGATAGCTTGTGGGGCATCGCTGAACAGTACGCACCTGAGCGTGACCCAAGAGACTTTATTGCCGACATCATGACCTTGAATAACTTGAGTGACTCAGTAGTTGATGCAGGAATGCGTCTGGCTCTGCCAATCAACTAGCAAATTGCTGGTTGGGGTTAGTAACCTTGACCAATGACTGAGTTAAATGATCTTCCAATAAGAGACAGCCTTCGCGGCCGCACTCCGTATGGAGCTCCTCAGTTGCATGTGCCTATTGCACTAAACGTCAATGAGAACACTCATGAGATTTCTGAGGACATACTTGTTGACATTATTCAGAGAATTGCTGTTTCCCTAAAGGACATAAACAGGTATCCGGATCGAGAGTTCACAGCACTTAGAGAACTGCTTGCAACCTACGTTGGGCACGAGCTAACTGCTAAAAACATTTGGGCAGCCAATGGTTCAAATGAAATTTTGCAGCAGTTGTTTATGGCATTCGGTGGGCCAGGACGCAAGGCATTAAGTTTTAGCCCGACCTACAGCATGTATTCCCTAATTGCTCAGTCAACTGACACCCAGTATGTTGAAGCTCCTCGCCTTGAGAGATATGAAATTGATGTGGATCTTGTAACTCGTGCAATTGCTGAACACAAACCAGACATAGTTCTTATTTGCTCGCCGAACAATCCAACAGGAACACCTGTAGAGCTAGAAGTTATTGAAGCTGCTTACGCTGCTACAGATGGAATCGTTGTAGTCGATGAGGCTTACTCAGAATTCTCACTCAATGAAAATAGTGCTTTGTCGTTATTGGAGGGAAGACCCCGACTAGTTGTAAGCAAAACAATGTCAAAAGCGTTCGCATTTGCAGGGGCAAGACTTGGCTACCTAGCCGCAGACGCAGCTGTTTGTGATGCGATGAGATTGGTTAGATTGCCATATCACTTGAGTGCTTTAACTCAAGCTGCTGCTGAAGCTGCGTTGACCCACAGCAAAGAAATGCTGGCTACTGTTGCGGACATTAGAGACCAAAGAGATCGTTTCTATGTTGCGATGCAGGATCTTGGTCTTGACCCATACAGAAGTGATGCCAACTTTGTGTTGGTTGGCGGGATTCCTAACCCAACTAAGACTTGGCAGGACTTACTGGACCGAGGGATTCTGGTTAGAGACATTGGCATTCCAAACACACTCAGAATCACAGCCGGAACCGAAGCTGAAACTACTGCTGTAATCAACGCTCTTAGCGAACTTCTAGGTGCCAAGTAGAATTAGGGCAATTGCCATTGAAGCCAAGTAATTCACTTATTCCATAAATTTGAAAGGCAATCATCATGAACAGAGTTGCATCAATTGAAAGAAAGACTAGCGAGTCAACAGTCAAGCTAAGTCTTGATCTAGATGGCACAGGAAAATCAAACATTTCCACAACCGTTCCATTCTTTGACCACCTTCTGACTGCTTTCTCTAAGCACTCGATGATTGACCTAAATGTTGAGGCAAGTGGTGACACAGACATTGATATTCACCACGCAGTTGAAGACACCGCAATTGTTTTGGGGCAGGCAATCAAGCAGGCTCTTGGCGATAAGAATTCAATCTCTAGATTCGGTGATGCAACTGTCCCACTAGATGAAGCATTAGTTCGAGCAGTTGTTGATCTTTCTGGTAGACCTTTCCTTTCTCACACCGGTGAGCCTGCTGGATTTGAATTGCACTTGATTGGTGGACACTTCACTGGTTCAATGGTGCGTCACGTATTTGAAGCAATTTGTCTAAACGCTGACATGACGGTTCACATCAATGTCTTGGATGGCAGAGATCCTCACCACGTTGCTGAAACAGAGTTCAAGGCTTTCGCAAGAGCTCTTCGCAAAGCAGTTGAGAGAGACCCAAGGGCTGTTGGAATTCCTTCAACCAAGGGAACTTTGTGATCAGTCCCAAAATCGTAGTTCTAGATTTCGGTAGCGGCAACATCCACTCGGTAGTTAGCGCATTTGAAGAAGTTGGTGCAACTGTTGAACTGACTTCGGATAGAGCAAAAGCTTTAGCAGCGGATGGTCTTGTTATTCCTGGAGTAGGAGCATTCGCTACAGTCATGGAACAGCTAAATGCAGTTGGTGCTCCGAGCATTGTTGATCAGAGACTGTCTGCAGGAAAAGCTGTATTCGGAATATGTGTTGGACTCCAAGTGATGTTTGAAACTGGAACAGAGCACGGTATTCAAACTGAAGGTTTAGGCCAGTGGCCAGGATCAGTAACCAAGCTTGATGCACCAACTCTTCCTCACATCGGTTGGAATGATGTTGAAGTTCCGAGTGGATCAAAACTCTTTGAAGGTATTTCTGAAGAGCAGTTTTACTTCGTGCACTCCTATGGTGCTGCCAGCTTCGCACTTGAAGAAGAAACTGCTTTTGAAAAACCAACTGTGTCTTGGGCAGAGTACGGATCCAGATTTGTTGCTGCAGTAGAAAATGGTCCACTGTCCGCAACTCAATTTCATCCAGAGAAGTCTGGCAAAGCAGGACTTACTCTTCTGAGTAACTGGCTAAAGCATCTATAGAGGAAAACATTTTGAGTAATCGACTAATACTTCTTCCGGCTGTTGATGTTGCAGATGGCAAAGCAGTAAGACTTAGCCAAGGCGTTGCTGGCAGCGAAACAGATTATGGTTCACCGATTGAGGCAGCCCAAGTGTTCATTGATGCTGGAGCAGAGTGGATTCACCTTGTTGATCTAGACGCGGCTTTCTCACGAGGGGAGAACCGTGCAATTATTCGTGAAGTTGTAGCGAACAGTAAAGACGTAAAGATTGAACTCAGTGGAGGCATTAGAGACACAGCTTCTTTGGAAGCAGCTTTAGCAGCTGGTGCAGAAAGAGTGAATCTTGGAACAGCTGCTCTTGAGAATCCAGATTGGACTGCTGAAGTTATTGCTAAGTATGGCGACAAGATTGCTGTTGGTTTAGATGTGAGAGGAACAACTCTTGCAGCTCGTGGCTGGACTGAAGATGGCGGAGACCTATTTGAAGTTCTAAAACGCCTAGAGCAAGCAGGTTGCCCTCGTTATGTTGTTACCGATGTGACTAAAGATGGAATGCTTCTAGGTCCAAACATCGAAATGCTAAAAGAAGTTATGCAGAGAACTAATAAACCTGTAATTGCTTCTGGTGGAATTTCATCACTAAAAGATTTAGAGCAGTTGCGTGAACTTGTTCCGCTGGGTCTTGAAGGAGCAATTTTAGGTAAGTCGCTTTACGCAGGTAAGTTCACACTTGAACAAGCACTAAAGGTTTCCGGTGACTAATGTCTGAATCACACGGTTCAAAATTTACAGACTCAGCAGGGGTTCCATGGGCTGGTCGAAGTTTCGATATCAATCCATACAGCGGAGATAACGGAGAAGCCGATCCACAGCTGATTGAAACTTTAACTAAGTTTCGTGCCAAAGAAGTTGGAGCTGAAGAAGTTCTCGTTGCCTTAGGTCAAGCAAGATTATTGATTCCTCTTATTGCCAATCTTGGTGAAAGTGGCGAAGGTGCTCACGGTCAAACAGTCGATAAGAGTGCTGACCTTTCAATCGTTACTGTTCTAACTCCTGATAATCAAAAAGCGCTTCCAGTATTTAGTTCTGTTACTGCCATGAATCATTGGAACCCAGAGGCTAGACCTGTCCCTAATGACGGCAGAAAAGTAGCTCTGGCAGCAGCGAGTGAGGGAAACACTCGATTGGTATTAGATCCAATGAGTGAAACTGAGTTTGTAGTTCGAAGACCAGGTATTGCTGCCATAGCCCAAGACCTACCTTGGTTAAATCCAGCGAACAATCCAGAGATTGTTGAGTTTGTGAACAGTATTCTCAGCGAAATGGGTCAGGTTGAGAGTTTTACCTTGATTGAGGGAGACCCAACCTGCAAGTTACTAGGGCAGGAGCTTGTAGTTGTTCTCTACCTAGAGCCAGGATTGACTGAAAACGACCTAAAGACTCTGGAAGAGGGCTTCTTTGCTCAACTTTCACAGTCTGAGCGCTTTGTTGAGATAGTTGACTCCGTTGGAGTCAAATTCCTACAGGCTAGCTAACTGGTCCTGTGAACTTCTCGCCAGGACCTTTACCTGGCTCATCCTTGATAACTGATGCCTCGCGGAATGCTAATTGAAGGCTACGTAGCCCGTCTCTTAGCGGTCTAGCGTGGTGATCGCCTAGGTCCGGGGCGGCTGCAGTTAGTAGCCCAGCCAGTGAATTGATTAGCTTTCTAGCCTCATCCAAGTCACCTTTATAGCCATTTTCAGCTAGACCTACCTGGACGGCAGCAGCACTCATAAGGTGGACAGCGGTAGCGGTGATAACCTCAACGGCTGGCACTTCCTCAAGCTCACGCATGGCTTGGGTTTCAAAATCTTCTGACATTCTGGGCTTCACTTTCAGATGGGTTCTCTGCTAGGCTAGCCCATGGCTCTGGAGATCTCTGGTCTTCAGTCAGAAGTGGATTCATTTCCCACCCGCGTCCACCGACTTATTAGGTTGCCGGGTAAGCTTTGAACTTTTCAGTTCTGCGCGTTGGCAAGAATATTCTTGTCCCTACGTGGCCATTAAGTCACGTCAAAAGGAGCAGCAGATCAGCGACCCGCGTATCAACGAACGAATCCGTGTACCAGAAGTACGCCTAGTTGGCCCTAACGGAGAGCAGCTTGGCATCATCAAAATCGAAGAAGCACTGCGTATGGCGCAGGAAGTGGACCTCGATTTGGTAGAAGTTTCACCAAACTCAGCTCCACCGGTTTGTAAGCTTATGGATTTCGGAAAGTTCAAATACGAAGCAGCCCAGAAGATTCGTGAAGCGAGAAAGAACCAGACAAACACTGTCATCAAGACTGTTCGTTTTGGTTTGAAAATCGATGATCACGACTATGGAACTAAAAAAGGTCAGATCGAACGCTTCTTGAAAGCTGGCGACAAGGTCAAAGTGATGGTCGTCTTCCGTGGCCGTGAGCAATCACGTCCGGAGATGGGTGTCAAGTTGTTGCAGAAAGTAGCTGAAGAAGTTACTGAGTCAGGTGTTGTTGAGTCGAGTCCATCGGCAGACGGCAGAAGCTTGGTAATGGTTATCGCTCCTCTTCGTAACAAGGCTGATGCGAAAGCAGATGCTAAGCGAGCTGCAGACAAGAAGGCGAAAGCTGAAGTCCCTGCAACCACTGAGACCGAAACAAAGGATTCTGCGGCTGAAACCGCAGACTAGAAAAACAGGAGAGAAGTTATGCCAAAGCAGAAGACCCACTCTGGAGCGAAGAAGCGCTTCCGTTTCACAGGTAGCGGCAAGTTGATGAAGCAGCAGATCAACATGCGTCACAACCTTGAGCACAAGTCATCAAGACGTACGCGTCGTCTAAACCAGGATCAGCTTGTAAGCAAGGCTGATTTCAAGACCATCAAGAAGCAGCTCGGCCACTAGTCCAAGCACATTCAGAATTTATTTAGGAGAAACTAATGGCAAGAGTTAAAAACGCAGTCAACGCGTTGAAGAAGCGTCGTACAGCACTAGAGCGTGCAAAGGGTTACCGCGGTCAGCGTTCACGCCTTTACCGCATGGCAAAGCAGCAGGTTCTGCACTCCCTGGTCTATGCATACAACGACCGTCGCGACAAGAAGGGTAACTTCCGTCGCCTATGGATCCAGAGAATCAACGCAGCTTCGCGTGCGAATGGTCTTACCTACAACCGTCTAATCCAGGGTCTAAACCTTGCAGGCGTTGCAGTTGACCGTCGTATCTTGGCAGATCTAGCAGTAAACGAGCCAAAGGCGTTCGCGTCATTGGTAGCTACTGCTAAGTCAGCACTTCCTGCAGACACTTCAGCTCCGAAGGTTAAATAACCCAAGTGCTGATTGATCCCAAAGCCGCTAAGGTTCGTGGGGTTGCCAAGCTAGTAAAGAAAGAAGCCCGTCGTGAGACCGGGCTCTTTCTGCTTGAGGGACCACAAGGTTTCCGCGAGGCACTCGAAAGACC
>CANLCU010000017.1 GCA_947489135.1 Micrococcales bacterium | reverse complement strand
CCGCAATAGGAAAGATGAAAGCCAGAACTAGGGCCAGAACTGGAAGAGCACTGTCGCCTTGTGGCTGGTTGTTTTGTGGTGTTGGGTAACTCATGATTCCTTCTTTCTTCCCCCTACGGGAACTTTACTTACCTTTAATCTTATTGATAAACCCATGCTTATTGACAGAACCCATAGCCATTACTTGTAGGTGAGAGAGTCAAAGAATGACTGCACTCCCCAAATGAATAGCAGCAGTGGGATGGAACAAATCATGACTAGTGTCATAACCCACCCCACAATCACAGCTCCGATTGAAAAGTTTCTATTTATGGCACTAATTTGCCCTGAACGCATTTGGCCAAGCGAGATGTGACCCATGATTGCTCCGACTGGCGGAAGAACAATAGCCAGAACCAATGCCCAGATTGGCAAGCTGCTTTCTCTTCCGAATTCTTTTGGTTGATTGCTCAATTTTGCCCCTTCCGATTCCCCCCATGGGAACGCAGTTTTAATCTAGCAAAAGTGCCGGCTCTTCTATGACAGACGCGACATCCTGAACAAATCGGCTAGCTACGTCACCGTCAACAACACGGTGATCAAATGTTGCACCGATGGTAGTCACCTGACGAATAAGAATTTCATTGTCGACAACCCAAGGCTTGGGTCTGATTGAACCTAGAGCAACAATTCCTACCTCACCTGGATTAAGAATTGGAGTTCCAGTGTCAACACCGAAGACACCGATGTTAGTGACAGTAATAGTTCCGTTAGCCATATCAGCAGGAGTTGTTTTACCTTCACGCGCAGTTGCCGCAAGTTTTTCTAGCGCCATGGCAAGTTCAAGCATTGAAAGCTTGTCTGCATCTTTAACGTTAGGCACAATCAAACCTCTAGGAGTTGCAGCTGCAACACCAAAGTTCACGTAGTTGTGAACGATGATTTCAGTGTCAGTCCAAGTTGAGTTAACAGTTGGGTTTCTTCTAGCTGCCCAGATCATTGCCTTAGCCATGATCAAAAGTGGTGTTACTTTAACTCCAGCAAAGTCTGCACTTGCTTTCAATCTCTTCACATATTCCATTGTGCGAGTTGCATCAACGTCAACGAAGATGCTTACGTGAGGAGCAGTGAAAGCTGATTGCACCATTGCTGTTGCAATTGCTTTTCTAACTCCCTTAACTGGAATACGTTCTTCACGTTCAGTTTTAGGTTCTGGAGTTGTTTGATTCTTGAACACGCTTGCAACTTGAGCTGCTGCTAGAACATCTTCTCTAGTTACTTCACCAGAAACACCAGTTGCTTTAACTTTTGCAATGTCAACATTCATGTCTTTAGCTAGTTTGCGAATCGGCGGCTTGGCTAAAACAACATCTGCCGTTGGAACAACTGCGATCAAATCTGTGCCAGGTGCAGTTGCATTGGCTAGTGATGCAGCTGCGGCTAGCGGAGCTACCCCGCGCTTTCTTCTACTAGGTGCTGCTGCTGATACTCCATAGCCAACAAGATTAGGTTCTGGCTTTTCTTCAGCACCTGAAGAAGAAACTTCAGAAATAGTTTCAATGGCTTCAGTGTTCACTGCGTTTTGTGCAACAGCACTGTGCATTGACGTTGGTGCTGATCCTGCTGCAACTGCAGCGGTAGCAACACTAACTTCAACACCGATGATTGGTGAACCAACATTTACTGTGTCACCTTCATTAGCAAGTAGCTGTGTAACAACTCCAGCGAATGGGCAAGGTAGTTCAACTAGAGATTTGGCTGTTTCAATTTCAACAATGATCTGGTTAACAGAAACAGTGTCGCCAGCTTTTACTTTCCACGTGACAATTTCAGCTTCAGTTAAACCTTCTCCAACATCGGGCAAATCAAAATATGCAATCTGTGACATCTATTCCGCCCTAGTAAGCCAACACTCGATCGACAGCTTCCATCAAGCGGTCGGCATCCGGTAAAAATAGTTCTTCAAGCTTTGCAGCTGGATATGGAACATCGAATCCACCAACACGAATAACTGGAGCTTCCAGGTGGTAGAAACAAAGCTCAGCAATCTTGGCTGCAATCTCAGATGAGATACTCACGAAAGTCGACGCCTCGTGAGCCACGATTAGTCTTCCAGTTCGCTTCACTGATTCAACTATGGGACCAAAGTCAATTGGCGACATAGATCTGATATCTATTACTTCAATGTTGATACCTTCTGCAGCAGCGTTCTGGGCGGCCTGTAGGGCCGTTACAACCATTGGGCCATAGGTGGCAATAGTGACATCAGACCCTTGGCGAACGGTAGCTGCACTATGCAGAGACATTGGTGCCTGGTCAAGATCGACTTGACCCTTCTGCCAATAACGTCTCTTTGGCTCAAAGAACATCACTGGGTCACGAGATTCAATTGCTTGCTGAATCATCCAGTAAGCATCGTTGGCATTTGATGGGCTGACTACACGAAGTCCTGGAGTGTGTGCAAAATATGCTTCAGGTGATTCGCTGTGAT
The DNA here is from genome assembly GCA_947489135.1 of Micrococcales bacterium. Classification (GTDB taxonomy): domain Bacteria; phylum Actinomycetota; class Actinomycetes; order Actinomycetales; family Microbacteriaceae; genus Rhodoluna. Next base: position 15,026 of record CANLCU010000017.1, on the reverse strand, counting down.
GTTCGACAGCACCAATGCCACCACCGTAAGGAACACGAATAACAACTGGCATCTCAAAAAAGCCTTCGCTTCGGTTGGTTAGTTTGGCTAGTTGAGTGACGATTTGGTTAAACGCCGGATAAACAAAACCATCAAATTGAATTTCTGCAACAGGTCTGAAACCTCTCATTGCTAAACCAATAGCTGTTCCAACAATTCCCGATTCTGCAATGGGAGAATTGAAAACTCTCCTAGAGCCAAACTCATCAAGTAAGCCTTCAGTGACTCTGAACACTCCACCTAGCTGTGCAATGTCTTGTCCAAAGACGAGAACCTTTGAATTGTTCTCCATAGATTTTCTAATACCCGCATTGATTGCTTTAGCAATTGAGAGTTCTACGAAATTACTCATTAGTGAGTACCTCCGTACTTAGGAGTTTCTTCACCGTTGTTGATAGAGGTATGGCCACCCAAAGATTCTTCATAAGCCTGAAGCCAAGCTTTCTGTTCGTCAATGAGTGGATGAGGTTCTGAGTAAACGTGATCAAACATAAGTTCCATCGGAGGCTCAGTCATAGCAAAAGTTTTCTCACGAAGATCAGCAGCAAGTTCATCACCAGCAATTTTTACTTCATCAAAGAAGTCTTGGCCTATCCCTTGCTTACGAAGGAATCTTTCAAATCTGATGATTGGATCCTTTGCGGCCCATTCAGCTACTTCAGCTGGGTCTCGATACTTAGATGGATCATCGCTAGTTGTGTGCGAGCCGATTCTGTAAGTAAGGGCTTCGATTAGTGAAGGGCCTTTGCCGGATCGGGCATCGTCCATGTGCTTCTTTGTAACTGCGTAACAAGCCAATACATCGTTACCGTCAACACGAATACCTGGAACACCGAAGCCTTCGCCTCGCTTGAATAGAGGAACTTTTGTTTGAGTTCCTACAGGTGATGAAATGGCCCACTGATTGTTTTGGCAGAAGAAAACTTGTGGGGTGTTGTTAATTGCTGCAAACAGCAATGATTCGCTGACGTCACCTTCTGCTGTTGATCCATCACCAAAATATGTAATCACCGCTAAATCTTTTTCTGGGTCACCCGTACCAACCAAGCCTTCAAAGTTAATGCCCATTGCGTAGCCGGTTGCATGCAGAGTCTGAGTACCTAAAACAATTGCGTATAAGTGGAATCTATTTTCTTTGGGATTCCAACCACCGTGGTTTACACCACGGAACGTTTTGATAATCGACATCAGGTCTACGCCATGAGTAATCGCTACACCGTGTTCACGATATGAAGGGAAGATGTGATCGTTCGGGCCTACGCCATACCCGGAACCGATTTGCGCACCTTCTTGGCCAATCGCAGAAACCCAAAGGCCCATCTGACCTTGTCTTTGCAAAGCGGTGGCTTCTTCATCGAATCGACGGATACGAGCCATGTCTCTATAGAACTTTAGGAAGTCAGCTTCCCTAAGTTGTCTAACCAATTCCCCATAAACAGAGTGTTCTTTAGATTCGATGAAATCGCCGTCAACTGTAAGCAGCTGAACCATAGGAATTTCTGAAGAATTGGCGTTCACAGATACCAATTTACTTGAGGGGTGGCACAATAAAACACATGAAACGTTTTCTTATTAGCACCATCATCAACGGGCTAGGTATTTGGCTGGTTTCAGCAATCATTCCTGGAATTGGACTTAAGCCATACGGCGGCAATGAATTGTGGCAATTAATCGCTACTTTGCTTGTTATTGGTGCAGTTTTTGGTCTTATTAACTCCATAATCGCCCCCGTTATCAAGGTAATTGCGTTTCCTCTCTACCTTTTGACCTTTGGGCTCATTTCCTTCGTAATAAATGGTGCTCTCCTTCTATTGGTGGCATGGATCAGCCAACAGCTAAGCCCAGACACCTTCACTATTGAAGGTTTCACGACCGAGGGCCTAGCCATCGAATCTCTAGGTTGGGCAATCTTGGCCTCAGTTGTGATCAGCATCTGCTCATTCATCGCTAGAGGCATCTTCAAGGCTCTGCGTATTCTCTAAGTCCTTCATAGAAAAGACTTGTACTTCCCCATCGGCCAGGCCTATGTGGTCATTTAGAACCTGGACACTTGGGGTCACAAGTAACCCGTTGCTCATCCCTACAAAATGAACCTGTCCACTCGCACCTGCTCGATATTGGACAAAATCGGCTAGACGACAGTCTTTATCTGTCATTGGCTCTTGGCCATTGACCACAGCCCAGTCCTGCTCCTTAGGCAGGTAGAACCAGTGCGATGATGATCCATCTCTCAACTGGTAGCTCTCCTCGCGAACTAGAGGCTGCCCAGACCAGGTGGTTTCAGTGAATCGATGCCCAATAATGTCCACATCGGTGGGTGGCATGATCGTTACTGGTGGCACATGCTGAGCAAAGCCAAACGGCAGGTTCAAGACTGGGGCTAATTCAAGTGCCCAAGAACCCAATTCCTTTAGAAGTTTGGGCACATCAATGGTCTCTAGAACGGTCTGAAGCATGGTCTCGGTCTGCATATAGGAATGAGCCGATGTAATCAGGCCCTGTTGGATGTGCCAAAGCTTTGCCAATAGGAAAGGTAGCTCGATTGAGAACCTGGCAGCAGCCCACGGGGCTGTCGTGAACTTGGTCGGAGTGAGTTCTGTAAGCAAACTAACTGCCACCAACCACATGTCTCTCGCGCTTCGCACTAGTTCCTCGTGGGTAGCAACAACTATTACCGGGGCAATCGGTTGGGTGCAGATATCCGGCCTCATGGGATCAGTCCTAGAAGTTGCATCTGCCACATAAGTGAGTTCATTTGATGCTGAAGTTTCTGCATCTCCAGCCGACAAGTGTCAGCTGCGGGTCCACGCCAAAGTGTTTGGCTTGGTTGGGCATGTTGTAGAAGAGCGATTGTTACCGCTAAGTGGTTATTGAAAATGTTCATGTGAAGAATCTCTAATATTGCTGGACACAGACTTCAGTTAATTGGGAGTTCTGTGCATAAAGCAGGGCAATATAGATATGTGAGTAATCTTTCTAATCAACCCCTCAGCCCACTAGATGGTAGATATCAGCCAGTAGTTGCCGCCCTTGGCGAGCACCTAAGTGAAGCGGGTCTAAATAGAGCTCGCATCTTGGTTGAGGTTGAATGGCTCATATTCTTAGCCAACAGAAACCTTCTTGGAACCAATGCTCCTATTGATGGTGTTCTTCAGGATCAGCTAAGAAGCCTCGTCAGAGAATTCAGCGATGCTGATGTTGCGGAGCTTGCACAGACTGAAGCGAAGACTCGTCACGATGTGAAAGCAGTTGAATACTTCGTACGCGATCGCCTAACCAAGTTTGGACGTGAAGACCTTCTAGAGCTAACTCACTTTGCTTGCACAAGTGAAGACATAAACAATCTTTCTTACGCGATCACAATTCATGATGCAGTCACAGATGTTTGGCTACCTAAAGCTAAAGCTCTAACTGCAACTCTGTCTGAGCTGGCAACTAAATACAAAGACTCTGCGATGTTGGCAAGAACACATGGACAGCCAGCAACACCAACAACCATGGGTAAAGAACTTGCTGTCTTCGTGCACAGACTTGAAAGACAACTTGCTCGAATTGAAAAAGCTGAATTCCTAGGTAAGTTCTCTGGAGCTACAGGAACCTGGTCTGCACATGTTGTAGCTGCCCCTGATGTTGATTGGTTCAATGAATCAAAAGCGTTTGTCGAATCTCTTGGTTTGACATTCAATCCTCTAACAACTCAGATTGAATCTCACGACTGGCAAGCAGAGCTTTATTCTGCTGTGACTTTGTTCAACAGAATCTTGCACAACCTGTGCACAGACATGTGGACATACATCTCGATGAACTACTTCAAGCAGACACCAGTTGCTGGAGCAACAGGTTCATCAACAATGCCACACAAGGTAAACCCAATTCGTTTTGAAAATGCTGAAGCAAACCTTGAACTATCAAATGCAATCCTTGATTCTCTTTCAAGCACACTTGTTACATCAAGAATGCAAAGAGATCTAACTGACTCAAGTGCTCAAAGAAATATTGGTTTAGGTTTAGGTCACTCACTGCTTGCAATTGATAACACCATCAGAGGTTTAGGCGAAGTAGAACTTTCAAGTGTTGCTCTTGATGCAGATCTTGCAGACAACTGGGAAGTTTTAGCTGAAGCTATTCAAACTGTTATTCGTGCTGAAGTAGCTGCCGGAAGAAGTGACATCACTGATCCCTACCAGTTACTTAAAGAACTCACTCGTGGTAGAAGAATTGGTAGCGAAGACTTAGCTTTGTTTGTTCAAGATCTAAACATTGGACAAGAAGCAAAAGACAGATTGCTGATGCTTAAGCCAAGTACCTACACAGGAATTGCATCTGAGCTAGTTTTGATTATCTCCAAGGGCCCTGAAGCCTAAAAACTTATTTGAGTCGAGGAGTTCCTGGCTCTGTTTCATCTTCTTTAGACACCAAATTCAATAAAGCTAGCCCACCCATACAAGCTACAAATGTAATTCCAGCTGCTATTGCAACTCTTGCGAAGTCATCGAATGAAGCCCAAGAGATAGCTGTAACGAATACTGTAGCAACTACAGAAAAGATAAGCATTGACTTGAGTGTTGAAAAGGCCTTCTTGTTAGCCATTGCTTTACTTCCTTCGGTTAGTAGGTGATGCGGCCCAAACTGCTCTCTGTACTGCAGACAAAGCTAGATAAGCACTCAAGAAGCCAACGGCATTTAGTTCATCAAGTGGTGCTAATGAAAAGACTAATCCAGTAATCAATCCAAGACCTGCAGAGATTCTAAGTTCCAGCACATCATCAGGATGAGCTTTTCTTGAAAGAACCAATTCGTATATCGCCATAGCCATTACAAACAAAAACACTACTGATCTAAACGCAAATAGTTCATCAGTGACTTCGCCTTCGTATTGCCCACCAAAAACATAAGTCATCGCTGCGATCACAAAAGCAATTCCCGCTGGAATAGCAAAGTTCTTAAGCGCATACTTAGCTTTTGTAATTCTGAAAAGGATAAGTCCGCCAAATGCTAGAGCTGCAGTTACAAATTGAAGCACTCGCATTCCTACAGATACTGAATGGTCTTGAGAGAAAATCAGAAAGATTGCTCCGATGGAAAAGACAACAGCTCTTAGAACATTTGATGAACGCATTTCTATTCCTTTGGATTTACGAATCGTGAGTACTGACCTTGGAACAGAACTGTTGAAGTTCCAGTTGGTCCATTTCTCTGCTTCGCAATAATAAGTTCAGCTTCACCTGGTCTTGCAGCTTCTCCACCAGATAGATCACGGTGGATCAAGAGAACGACGTCAGCATCTTGCTCAAGCGATCCTGATTCACGAAGCTGTGAAAGTTCTGGTCTCTTGTTTGTTCCGTCTTCTGACTTTCTGTTCAGCTGTGACAGTGCGATGACTGGAACCTTAAGTTCTTTAGCAAGAAGCTTTAGAGATCTTGAGAATTCAGAAACTTCTTGTTGACGGTTTTCAACTTTTTTACCTGAGCTCATAAGTTGCAGGTAGTCAATCACAACCAGTTTCAAATCAAACTCAATCATCATGCGACGACATTTCGCTCTAATCTCAACAATGTTTAGATTCGGGCTGTCATCAATAACTAGTGGTGCAGCACCGATGTTGCTTCTGCGCTCTGCCATGATGGCCCACTCAGTGTCGTTGATTGCACCTTTACGCATGCTCTGAAGAAGGATTCCTGTTTCAGCTGACATCAATCGCATTGCAATTTCTGTTGTGCTCATTTCAAGTGAGAAAACTGCTGTTGCAAGTTTGTTGTTAATCGCAGCTTCACGTGCAATGTCTAGAGCAAGTGTTGACTTACCTAAACCAGGACGTGCAGCAATGATTACAAGTTGTCCTGGGTGTAAACCATTTGTGTCTTTATCAAATTGAGTGAATCCTGTTGGTACTCCAGAAAGACCTTTGTTCTTTTGGATGAATTCAATTTCATTTGCTGCACCCTCAAGCGCTGTGCTTAATCTTGTCCAGTCGGCTCCAGTTGATTCATCAGCAACTGTGTAGATTTCACTCTGTGCTTTATTAACTAGATCTTCGATCTCACCTTCGGCGTCATATCCCCGTTGAGCAATTCTTGTTCCAGCTTCAATTAGTCGACGAAGAATTGCTTTTTCTCGAACAATCTTTGCGTAGTAGTTAGCGCTGGCAGCAGTTGGAACAATTGCAGTTAGTTCGTGAAGATATTCCGCCCCACCAACCATGGCAAGCTTGCCCATCTTTGTGAGTTCAGCGTTGACAGTAATAACGTCAGTTGGTTCACCATGGTTAGCTAAGTTGCTGATTGCGGTGAAGATTATTTCGTGCTTAGGTGCATAGAAGTCTCTGGCAAAGATCTTGCCATCCGCCAGGATGCTGTGCACTACGTCAAGGGATAGTAGCATTCCACCCAAAGCGCTCTGTTCAGCGTTGAGGTCATGAGGAAGTAAGCGATCTTCGCTTCGGAAACTCTTTCCAACTGGTGCAATAGACATGTAAATCTTTCTTGATTGGTACTAAAACTATAGAAACTTATTCATAGCATCGTGCTCTGACATGCCCAAAACAAGTTGCTCTGTGGCTAATCTTGTGGATAAATAGACCAACACGCCGAATGAACTGTGGATAACTTGGGGATAACTTTGGCTAGAAATTGTGGAAAACTCTCTAAACCCCAGTGAAACACTGGTATTTTCGCGTTCGCTAAAACTGATTTCTAAAGTCTAAACCTGTGCATGAAGGTTAACCCGCCGTTAACATTGACGGAAAAATGGGGCACTTATCCACAAGTTATCCACAGTTTTGGCTATTTTCGCTTAAATACTAAAGGCAGGCTCGAAAGCCTGCCTTTAGTTGAAAAGCCTTACTTCTTAGCTACAACCTCTAGCTTTAGGGTTGCAACCATGTCTGAGTGCAACTTTACAGTTGCCTCATAGGTTCCAGTGGTTCTGATTGGTGCGAAGAAAGCGACTTTACGCTTGTCGATCTCACCCAAACCCGCTGCTGAAACTGCCGCTGCGACGTCTCCGGTCTTTACTGCACCGAACAAACGACCACCAACACCAGCCTTTACAGCCAATCTGATAGTTGCTGCCTGGAGAGCATCCTTGAAAGCCTGAGCTTCTTCAACAGTTGCTAGAGCACGAGCTTCACGACCAGCTTTGATCTGTGCAACCTGCTTCTCGCCACCCTTGCTCCACATAACCGCAAAGCCACGAGGTAGTAGGTAGTTGCGAGCGTAACCGTTCTTAACTTCTACTACGTCTCCGGCTGAACCTAGACCTGATACTTCATTAGTCAAAATAATTTTAGACATTTCGATTCCTCCTAGCGGCCAGCGCCTGCGTAAGGCATAAGTGCTACCTCACGTGCGTTCTTTACGGCTTTAGCGATTAGACGCTGTTCCTGAACTGAAACACCGGTGATACGGCGAGAACGAATCTTGCCGCGGTCTGACACGAACTTACGCAGGGTTGCGATGTCCTTGTAGTCAATAACTCCAACCTTGATTGGCTTCGGTGGTGCAAGCTTCAGGTTCTTTGCATTGCGAGAGCCCTTTTTGACTCTGTCGCTGTTGATTTTTGCTGCCATTGTTTTCTCCTATGAATTCTTAGAAAGGGGTGCTGTCGCCGGCGGCAAAACCGCCATCGCTAACACCTGGGTTAGACCACGCATCAGTTGCTGAACCTGCAGCTGCTGGAGCTGTGGTTGCCTGCGGTGCGTTGTTCCATGGATTTGCGTCAATTGGAGCCTGACCATCACGTGAGCGTCTGGTTACAGATGCTGTTGCATACTTCAGTGATGGGCCAACTTCATCGATGTCAAGTTCGATTGAGGCACGAGCTTCACCGCTAGCTGCTTGGTAAGCAGTAGCTGGCTTTAGTCTGCCGGTCACGATCAAGCGAGTTCCCTTGGTTAGAGACTGACCGATGTTCTCGGCTAGCTCACGCCATGCTGTGCACTTCACCCAAACAGTGTCGCCATCTACCCAGGTGTTGGTTTCTCTGTTGTAGGTACGAGGAGTTGAAGCCACGTTTAGGTTTACAACAGCGATTCCGCCTGCTACATGACGAATCTCTGGATCGTTGGCTAGGTTGCCAACAACAGTGATAGTAAGTTCACCAGCCATGAGGATTACTCCGCTGACTTCGCAGCAACAGCCTTCTTGGCACGAGCTGGCTTATCTTCGCTAGCTTTTACCTCTGGGACTACTACTGGATTGATTCTGAATACAGCATCTTCAGCACGCAAAACCTTGGTGCGAACAACTGCTTCTGACAGTGATAGTTGACGGTCCAACTCAAGAACTTCGGCAGGCATACAGGTCAAGTAAAGAACCGCGTAGATACCTTCAGTTTTCTTGTTGATTTCGTATGCGAAACGACGACGGCCCCAAATATCAACGCTGTCAACGGTGCCTCCACCGTTGCGAATTACGTTGAGGAATTTATCAAGGCTGGTACCGACGGTACGCTCTTCGATGTCTGAGTCTAGAATGACCATGACTTCGTATTTATGCATGACTAACCCACCTCCTCTGGACTAGAACGGCCACGGCGTTTCCGTGACAGGAGGGTAAATGCAATTGCTGCCCAACAGAAGAGCACAGGGTCTCTTCAGGGCAACTTCACTACTCTACCTTGATTGCCACCAGGTAAGCAAGCGAATCTTTGCTTCTTCATATTCAAGTGGTCCATCATCCAAGCGAAGTTCGAGCATGTATTTATAAGCTGCTCCAACTTCGGGTCCTGGCTTCAAATCTAAAATCTCCATGATCTGTTCACCCGATAGATCAGGCCTAATCGCATTTAGTTCCTCTTGCTCAGACAGGGCAGCAATTCTCTGCTCTAGATCGTCATAGGCATGGGATAAGCGATCAGCCTTCTTTTGATTTCGGGTAGTCACATCGGCTCTAGTTAGAGCATGCAATCTAATTAGCTGGTCACCAGCATCACGGGCATATCTTCTGATTGCTGAATCACTCCAAGCCTGATCGCTATAGCCAAAGAACCTTAGGTGTAATTCAATAAGCCTTGACACAGCCTTGATGGTGTCATTGTCATATCTCAAAGCTCTAAGTCTCTTGGCGGCTAGCTTTGCTCCAACCACATCGTGGTGATGGAAGGTAACTCCACCTCCAGTTTCAAGCTTTCTAGTTAAAGGCTTACCAATGTCATGCATAAGAGCAGCAAGTCTTAGAACTAGGTCTTTCTCTAAGTCGTATTCAGCCTCATAGCTAATTGCTTGCTCTAGGACAGTAAGGGTGTGTTCATAGACATCCTTATGGTGGTGGTGCTCATCTATTTCTAGTTTTAGAGAAGGAAGCTCTGGGAAAACTATCTCCGCTATTCCTGAATCAACCAATACCTCTAAGCCTTCTCGAGGATTAGCACCAAGAATCAGCTTGGAAATCTCAACCTGAATACGCTCAGCAGAAACGATCTCGATGCGATCTGCCATGTCTTTCATAGCCTTGAAGGTGTCCTCATGAACCATGAAACCAAGTTGAGAAGCAAACCTTGCTGCTCTCATAATCCTCAGTGGATCGTCCGAGAAGCTATCTTCTGGTTTCCCAGGGGTTCTAATGACTCCGTCAATAAGGTCAGTTAACCCGTTGAACGGGTCAACAAACACCCCATCAGGCAATCTAAGAGCCATTGAGTTAACGGTGAAGTCTCTTCTAAATAGGTCATCTTCTAGGTTGTTGCCGAAGGCAACCACAGGCTTTCTAGAATCAGGGTCATATGAGTCAGCTCTATAAGTAGTGATTTCTACTGTGTCATCGCCAATACGAGCACCGATCGTGCCAAACTCACGGCCAACATCCCATTGAGCATCAACATGGCCTTTTAGAACCTCAAGGATCTGATCTGGGTTGGCAGAGGTAGTGAAGTCAAGGTCATTAGTAACTCTGCCTAAAAAGGCGTCTCTTACAGGTCCGCCTACTAGCGCTAGCTCGAAGCCAGCAGCGCTGAACAGTGTGCCGAGTTTGCTAAGTAGCGGAGTCTTAGAAGTCCGCTCTAAATTTGCTAGCGCTTCGGCCACAGTTCGCATGGTTTTAAGTATGCCCAACAAATGCCTCCGCATTAGGCTAAAGCAATGAACTCTCGACAGAAACCTCGTGTCGAGGAGACTTCAGCCGGGGGGTTTGTTCTAGCCGCTGATGGGTCTCCCCGGATTGCCGTAATCGGCAGAAGAAACCGTGGAGGTCGTATTGACTGGTGTGTGCCTAAAGGTCACCTAGAAGGATCAGAAACAGTTGAGCAGGCAGCTCTCAGAGAGATAGCTGAAGAAACAGGACTACAAGCAAGCATTATTGAGTCCCTAGGTTCTATCCACTACGAATTCTCAACACCAACATCAATCATCGCTAAGACTGTTCATCACTTCCTTATGAAGCAAACCGGTGGTGAGCTAACCATTGAGAATGATCCAGATAGAGAAGCGGTAGATATTCGCTGGGTCAACATTGACCTACTTCATGCTGAGCTAACTCATGAGAATGAAAGACGTCTAGCTCTAATTGTTCAAGAGTGGGTTGCTAAGCAATGAAGACTCTAGGAAAAGTTTTAGTCTCAACACTTTTGGTTCTACTAACCATTGCTACCCCAGGTAACGCTGCTTTACCACCAGCTCAAGTTTTTGTTGTCTCAGGATCTGATATCAACATCGTTTCACGTGAGTCAAAGATCCCTGTCTCTGTTCAAAACAACTATGACCGTCAAGTGAAAGTTCGTGTTCACACCTCTTCACCTGATCCTGCAGTGAGCGCTGAAAAGTTTGTGACACTAACAATCCCCGCTAACTCCAGAAAAGATGCTTTGATTCCAATCAGCATTCTCTCTGGTGGCGAATACAAACTAAACGTTTGGTTGACAACTTTCACTGACATCAGAATTGGTCAAACAGTTTCTATGAAGCTAACTGTCAATCCTGATATTGAAGTAGTAATCATCGTTGTCTTCGGATCTATCATTGCCATCTTGTTAGGTCTTGGTGTTTTGAGAATGACTAGACGAAGTAAGTCAGAGGTTGCCGAATGAGTATTCTTCGCTCGTCGTTAATCATGGCTAGTGGAACTGTCATGTCTAGATTCTTAGGAATACTACGTGCAATTCTTATTGCTGCAACTATTGGTGTTACAACTAACGCAGCTGATGCTTTTGGAGTTGCCAACCAACTACCTAACAACGTCTACGCGATTATTGTCGGTGGTGTTCTAAACGCAGTTCTAGTTCCACAGATTGTTAGAGCTAGAACACACCTAGATGGTGGCAATGCATACATTGATCGATTACTAACAATTGCGATTGTCACCTTCGGTTCAATAACTGTTCTAACAACAGTTAGCGCTCCCCTCCTTGTTTCCCTATACACAAGTGATTGGGAAGCTGACCAACTAGCTTTAGCAACTGCGTTCGCTTACTGGTGTCTACCTCAGCTTTTCTTCTACGGTCTATATTCACTTCTTGGTGAGGTGCTAAATGCCAAGAGCAAGTTCGGTCCATATATGTGGGCACCTGTTCTAAACAACATCGTTGCCATCATCGGTATGGGTGCGTTTGTTTGGCAGTTCGGCTTTGACCCAACAGGTCAGCAAAGTGTTGCTGATTGGACACAGCAGCAGATCTCTTGGTTGGCAGGATCAGCAACACTGGGTGTTGCTTCTCAAGCTCTGATTCTCTTGGTGTTCTGGAAGAAGATGGGGCTGACTTTCAAGTTCAACTTCTCCTGGCGTGGAGTGGGTCTAGGTCCTGCGATGAAAGCAGCTTCCTGGACATTAGGCATGCTTATCGTTACTCAAATCGGTGGCATAGTTCAGACAGCTGTTGCATCTAGTTCTATTCAAGGTAGAGATCAACTTGTTGATAGCAATGTTGCCATTGCCTCGGTAGCAGCTATGAGTATTGCTTGGCTTATTTTTATGCTTCCTCATTCTGTTGCAACGGTTTCAATTGCAACTGCTTACTTCACCCGTATGTCTGAACATGCAATGGACAAGAACTTTGATGAATTGAAGAAAGATCTTGTTGAGGGATTAAGAACTATCGCGATGATAAGTGTGCTTGCAACAACAGCACTTATTGTTTTGGCATATCCAGTTTCGAGAGTTTTCGTTGGTGAACTACCAGGTGCTGTTGCTCTTGGAAATGTCGTGATTGCAATGGTGGTTGGTCTTCTACCTTTCAGCTTTGTCTTCATGATTCAAAGAGCTTTCTATGCGTTAGAAGATACCCGTACTCCATTCATCTTTACTTTTGTTCAGGTGCTTGTGAACATAACTGGATCAGTGTTGGTTTGGCTTTACGTTGAAGACATTTGGCTGGTTGTTGGATTGTCTCTAGTCACCAGCGCAAGCATCCTGATTCAATCTGGTCTCTCGTTTGCTCTGTTCAGAAGAAAGTATGGAGCTCTAGGTGAAGGCGGTCTTGCTATTGCTACGACCAAGTTCATTGGTGCAGCTCTTCTAGCCGGTGGTGCTGGCTACTGGATGCTTCAAGCTATGGGTGGAACTGTAGCTGGAGCGTTCCCCATCGACAGCGTTCTATCCTCTGTTGTTTCATGTGTAACCATCGGATTGGTGATCAGTTTGGTCTACATTTTGGTTCTGAAGTTACTTCGAGTCAAAGAAGTAGACATTCTTCTAGCTCCAGTAGTACGCCTACTGCGTCGCTAAAATTGCCGAGATAAACTAGCCTTACTTGCTTCCCCCTCATTAACGTTCTGGAGTACAAATTGCACGAAGTCATCATCATCGGATCTGGTCCAGCTGGATACACAGCAGGTATTTACACCGGCCGTGCTGGATTGAATCCACTCCTAATTGCCTCATCTGTTGAAGCTGGTGGTGAGCTAATGAAGACCACTGAAGTTGAGAACTACCCTGGCTTCCCTACTGGTTTGCAAGGACCAGAACTTATGGATGCATTCAGAGCCCAGGCTGAACGCTTTGGAACTGAAGTACTTCTTGATGACGTTATTGAGGTTGACCTAAAGGGACCAGTAAAGATTGTGAAGACCGGTGGCGGTAAGACATTCGAAGCTAAGACAGTCATCCTTGCTACAGGTGCTGCTTACCGTGAACTTGGTTTGCCTCGTGAAAAAGAACTAAGCGGTTATGGAATTTCTTGGTGTGCTACCTGTGATGGTTTCTTCTTCAGAGAGAAGACAATTGCTGTTATTGGTGGTGGTGACTCTGCAATGGAGGAAGCTACCTTCCTTACTAGATTCGCTAGCAAGGTTTATCTGATTCACCGTCGTGACTCATTCAAGGCTTCAAAGATCATGCAGGAGCGTGCTCTAAATAACCCGAAGATTGAAGTTATCTGGAACACAGAAGTTAGTGAGCTTTTGGGTGAAGGAAAGCTAACCGGTATCAAGACAAACAACTTGGTTGATGGCACTCAAAACACTCTTGAACTAGATGGTCTATTCATTGCTATTGGTAATGACCCTCGTGTTTGGTTAGTTGAAAACCAACTGACTCTAACTCCTGAGAAATTCATTGAAGTTGATGGCAGATCTTCAAAGACAAGCTTGCCTGGTGTATTTGCAGCAGGAGATGTTATTGATCCAACATATCGTCAAGCCATCACAGCAGCTGGATCTGGTTGTGTAGCAGCGTTAGACGCAGAACATTACCTAAGCAACCTAAAATAGATTTAAACAATAAGGAGTACTCATGGCAGCAAAAAATGTAACCACCGCAACTTTCCAAGCAGATGTTCTTTCATCAGCTAAGCCAGTCCTAGTAGATTTCTGGGCTGAATGGTGTGGCCCTTGTCGTATGGTTTCACCAATCCTTGATGAGATTGCTAGTGAGCACGCAGACAAGATCACAATCGTAAAGGTCAATGTTGACGAAGAGCCAGCTCTTGCTCAGCAGTACGGTATTACTTCAATCCCAGCCATGCAGGTGTTCCAGGGTGGGGAAGTTGTAAAGTCAATCATTGGTGCAAAGCCAAAGCCTGCTCTATTGGCAGACTTGAGCTCATTCATCAACTAAGTTAGTTCTAAGTTAAACGGCTACGGTGCCTATGTGCCTTGGCCGTTTTTCGTTTAACCCCAGAATGTTTCACGAGTAACGAAGAAGGTTTAAATGGCTAAGGATTTATGGTCTGACAGATACGCATCTAGAGCGAATGGATTATCTGCGTCTGAAGTTCGAGCCCTCTTTGCTGTGGTGTCCAGACCTGAAGTTGTTTCTCTTGCGGGAGGTATGCCATTCGTTCCTGCACTACCCAAAGAGAGAATGATTGAAAGTTTTCAATCTCTGATGGCAGATAGGTCTGCAACTGCTTTGCAGTATTCAGGTGGTCAAGGTGATCCAATACTTCGTGAACACATTCAAGAAATCATGTCGCTTGAAGGAATCAAATCAGATGTAGACAACATCGTTGTGACAACAGGTTCTCAGCACGGTTTGGATTTAGTTTCATCATTGTTTTTAGATCCAGGTGATGTTGTTCTTGCAGAAGGTCCAAGCTACGTAGGTGCTCTTGGAGTATTCAGAGCAAGACAAGCTCACATCGAACATGTCTACACAGATAACAATGGAATTTCTCCTGAAGCCTTGTCAGAAACAATTAAGCGCGTTCAAGCTGCAGGTAAAAATATTAAGTTCCTCTACTTGGTTCCGAACTTTGCTAACCCAAGCGGTGTGACACTTGCTACTGAACGACGTTCGAAAATATTAGAGATTTGTCGCAAGCATCACATTCTGGTTTTAGAAGACAACGTTTATGGTCTTCTCTACTTTGATGAGAAAGCACCAGACGCTTTGCGATCACTCGATGAAGATGGCGTCATCTACCTCGGTTCTTTTTCAAAGATTTTGGTGCCAGGATTCAGAGTTGGTTACGTTTTGGCTCCACCATCAATCAAAGAGAAGCTGGTTCTTGCCAATGAATCAGCAGTACTGTGTCCAAGCGCCTTCTCTCAAATGATGATCAGCGAGTATCTGAGCACAAACGATTGGAAAGCTCAGATTGCAGTGTTTAGAAATGAATAT
>CANLCU010000016.1 GCA_947489135.1 Micrococcales bacterium | reverse complement strand
GCTGGGCAAACAGGACAGTTCTTCTCCGCAGTTCCGTTCTGGTTCATGCTCGAGAATCTTGGCTGGGAACCAGCTTTTTCAATCATGGCAGCAGCTTCTTTGCTTGTAGTCCTCTTGCTTATAGCCTTCACCTCGAATGAAGCAGAAGAGAGCAAAAAGAAAACTCATGCAGTGAATTCTGTAAAGGAAGCTTGGGGTCAGTTAGTTGAGAATGTAAGGATTCCTGGAATCCGAATGTCTTTCTGGACTCACTTCACTACTCAACCAACCACAACATCGGTTGGTTTGTTGTGGGCTGTTCCTTACCTAGTAACTGCTCAGGGTCAGAAACTTGAATTTGTGGCTTTCATTCTTACTGCAATGGTTGGCTTTGGGTTTATCACTGGCCCGATTATTGCTGAAATATGTGCAAGAGCACCGCAACATCGAACTAGGCTCGTTTATTCAGTGGTATGGCTAACTGTTTTAGCTTGGGTGGTCTTGTTGGCAATGCCTGAAAAGTCGCCATCATGGCTATTGCTCATCTGTTTCCTAGTCATATCCGTCGGTGGACCTGCGTCAATGGTGGCTTTTGACTTCTCTAAGGACTTTGTTCCTAAGCAGAGCTTGGGATCTGCCAATGGATTTGCCAACGTTGGCGGCTTCTTGGCTACTTTGGTCATGATGTACCTAACCGGGCTAGTGATTGACCTTCTCTATGACCCCGCCAGTGGCATTGACCGCTACAACCTAGAGAGTTTTAGGTGGGGATTTGCCGCTCAGTTCATAGTTATTGCCATTGGACTATTTTTCTTCAGAAAAGAGAGTCGAAAAGCCCTAAAAACTTCGAAATAGGGAATAAATCCAAGATTTTGCTGGTTGTAAGGCTTAGGGACATCATTTGGCTCCGTTGAACCGTAAAGTCAAGGATAGGTGGCATAATTGGAGACAGACCCAGTCATTTCACCCGATTTGACATGGGTCTTCGTAATGCCCGATTTTTCGATACGGTCAACCCTTAAACACTGAAGGTTCACATGGCTTCAAAACCAGCTAAGACATCGGCCGCTTCGGCTAAGAAAGCCGCCACACCTACTAAAGGAAAAGCAATCAAACCTTCAGCAACCAAAGCTCCTGCTACAAAAGCCAAAGCAACCACAACAAAAGCAAAGCCAGTTGCCAAGAAGCCTGCCGCTAAGCCAGTTGTGAAGGCCGTAAAGCCTGCAGCTAAGGTAAGCAAAGCCAAAGCCAAGCCTGTTGCTAAGGCAACTAAAGCAGCCCCGAAGGTTACCGCCAAGAAAGTTGTTGCAAAGCCTGTAGTCAAGAAGGCGACCAAAGCTACTGCTAAACCAGTTGCCAAGCCAGCCGCTAAGGCAACTAAAGCTGCTGCAAAGCCTGCTGCTAAGTCAGCTGTAAAGGCACCTAAAAAGATTTCTGCCACAAAAGCTGCTGGCATAGATGGACTAGACATTGATGATGAAGAAGATGATTTAGATCCAGAGGCGATTGTTGCCGAAGCAGATGTAGATGTAATCGTTGCCGAAATTGACGAAACAATTCCTGAAGTTGAAGAAGACGAAGATAAGCCTGTAGTACCTGAAGGTGCTCTAGTTCTTTCAACTAAAGAAGAAGATGACCTTCAAGTTCAGAGCACAAGCATTACTGGTGCAACCGCTGACCCAGTAAAGGACTACCTAAAGCAAATCGGTAAGGTTGCACTTCTTAACGCTGAGTTGGAAGTAGAACTTGCGAAGAGAATTGAAGCTGGTCTTTTTGCTGAAGAGAAACTAGCAACCGACAAGAAGCTAACCAAAGACATGGCTAGAGATCTTCGCTGGGTTGTCAAAGATGGTCAGCGTTCAAAGAGCCACCTACTAGAAGCAAACCTTCGTCTTGTGGTTAGCCTTGCAAAGCGTTACACCGGTCGTGGAATGCAATTCTTGGATCTAATTCAAGAAGGAAACCTCGGTTTGATTAGGGCTGTAGAGAAGTTTGACTACACAAAGGGATTCAAGTTCTCTACCTATGCAACTTGGTGGATTCGTCAAGCAATCACAAGAGCGATGGCTGACCAGGCAAGAACAATTCGTATTCCTGTGCACATGGTTGAAGTTATTAACAAACTTTCAAGAGTTCAACGTCAGTTGCTTCAAGACCTAGGTCGCGAACCAACCCCTGAAGAATTAGCACGTGAACTAGACATGACACCTGAGAAGGTTGTTGAAGTTCAGAAGTATGGTCGCGAACCTATCTCCCTTTCAACTCCACTTGGTGAAGATGGTGACTCTGAATTCGGTGATCTAATCGAAGATACCGAAGCTGTGCAGCCAGCTGACGCTGTTGCTTTCAGAATCATGCAGAGAGAAATCGAAAGACTTCTTGACACACTAACTCCTCGTGAAGCTGCTGTTATTCGCAGCCGTTACGGAATTGGTGATGGAGTAATGAAGACTCTTGACCAGATCGGTGAAGAGCACGGTGTTACTCGCGAAAGAATTCGCCAGATTGAAGCTAAGACCATGTCTAAGTTAAAGCACCCTTCAAGAGCTCAATGGCTCAGAGACTTCATTAAAGAGAGCTAACCTTTGCGTTATCTACCAGCACTGCTAGTTGGCCGCTTGGTTCGTATTGCGGTTCGATTGGTTAGACCAGGTGGCGGTTCTGCATTGCCTGGTCTTGTGGTCAGCAAGTTAGCACCAAAGCTTGTCTACAAAACACTGAACTCTTTTGAAAAAGGCTTAGTAGTAGTCACTGGCACAGCAGGTAAGTCAACAACTACAAAGATGCTCGTAGCAATTGCCAGAGCTCACGGTCTCAATGTCTTTACTAACCCCTCAACTGCCAACATTGAACAGGGATTCTTCAGCACCATTGTTAGACAAGCAAATCTATTTGGCAAGGTCAAGGGAGACATTGCAATCCTTGAGATGGATGAAGGCCACGCTGTTCAAGTAGTTGAGAAAGTAAAACCTAAGATTTCAGTAATCCTCAATGTGTTTGAAGATCAGTTAGACAGATTTGTTGATCCAGCGTTGGTAAGAGAAAAACTACTTGATGTGGCTTATGCAACCTACGGAACTTTGATTCTCAACGCTGATGATCAGAACTGCTTATTGATTGCAGATGAAGTCAAATCAGATGCCTTGTTCTTTGGGCTTGGCAAAGAGCTTGATGCAAGTGTTGGATCAAGCATGGCTTACGCACCGACGTACCAGGACAGCTTGCCTAAACCTAAAAACGTTTGCACAGCACTAACTCTTGAAGAACGCCAACTTGAAGTAGAACTTCACGGTGAGAAAACTAGTATCGAGCTTCCTAGTAGGGGAGTTCACTTTGCTATGGATGCTTTAGCTGCAATAACAGCAGCTAAAGAGATCCTCGGAGATGCTTTTGATTTGAAACTTACTTCAGAGACATTGAACTCTTTGCCTCCTGTGTTTTCAAGAGGAGAAATCAAAGAGGTAAACGGTGAACCTTGCGAATTCATTTTGGTTCAGAACCCTGTGAGCATGCAGTTGAACATCGACAATCTCTCAATTGATCAAGAGCAAGTTTTCTTTGCTATCGGCAGAGATGTCCACGATCCTTCATGGATGTGGACTGTGGACTTCAAGAAGCTAAAGCGAGTTCACACTGTTAGTGGTTTTAACTATGCTGACGCAGCTCTGTTGCTTGCCTACAACGACGTTCCTGTTGAATGTGTAGAGCCGGAGTATTTCCAGGCGATTGATTCTTTCTTTGCCCTTGAGAGACCTAGTAGTGGAATCAAGACAGTAATCTATAGCGCTGATGCGATGAGAAGAATGCGTAGATACCTAGGCTTTACCGATCCAGAGGATGTGGATCGTGTCTAAAGTAATTCGACTAGCAGCACTATATCCAAATCATTTGAATCTCAATGGTGATTTGGCGAACCTAGCTGTTCTTCAGAAGAGACTTGAATGGTATGGAGTAGAAGCTGAAGTTGTTTATGTTGAGAAATCAACTGACCTTACAAAGTTCGATGTAGTTCTTCTTGGCCATGGTTCAAGAGATGCATGGGCTCAGCTAGAAAACATTGATCCTCAACTTATTCCATCAGTTGCAGCGCTAGTAACAAGTGGTTCTAGAGTCATGGCAGTTTCGAGTGGCTATGAGATTCTGAGAGAAGCTATTGAAGGTCTAGTTGTCAAGCACTCTGAAAGAGTGAGTGAGTTTAGAAACCACGATGGAATTGTTGGTTATGTAAATAGTGAAGCGGAGCTTGAACCAATTCGATGGATTCAGAATTCTCTATTCACTCTTTTTCACGGTCCTGTGTTTGCAAAGAACCCAGATCTTGCAGATAAGTTCTTAGGTTCATTGATTGCAGGGTTAGTGCCAAAGAATGAGCACTTCTCTAAAATTAGTGAACTTGCCGAAGTTAGTCGAAAGACAGCTTTCGAAGACTAGTTAAGTTTGTCTGTCTCGTCCTGCCAGGTGATGGCAATTGGCTTGAGCTTGTCTTTGTTGGCTGTTCCATGGTGACCACAGAAAACTAAATCGCCAGTGGCAAGAACTACGCGGATGAACGCTTGAGCTCCACAAATGTCGCAACGATCCGCTGCGGTTAGTGCTGGCAGATTCGTTGTCTCTTCTACCGCTTCGTTGGTGCTTTCAGTCTGTTCCATTAGTTCCTCCATGACTACTACAACACAGAACAGGCTTGCTTTCTTCCTGATTTGCCCCTATTTCGCTATCTGCGAATAGTTTTTCACCGGAAGAGTGTCTTTAGCCCTTGAAATGGGCGGTTCTGCTTAGGGTTGAAGCATGCCTTCAAATGACTATTCCGCCAGACATCTTTCCGTACTTGAAGGCTTAGAGGCGGTTCGTAAACGTCCTGGTATGTATATCGGTTCAACCGATAGCCGTGGTCTCATGCACTGTCTATGGGAAATCATTGATAACTCTGTTGACGAAGCTCTGGCAGGTCATGGAAAACTCATTGGCATTGTTCTTCATAAAGATGGCAGCGTTGAGATCTCAGACACAGCTCGTGGTATTCCTGTAGACATCGAGCCTAAAACAGGCCTTTCTGGTGTTGAAGTAGTGTTCACCAAGCTTCACGCAGGAGGTAAGTTCGGAAGCGGTTCATACGCAGCCTCAGGTGGTTTGCATGGTGTTGGAGCTTCTGTTGTGAATGCCTTGTCTCAGCGTCTGGATGTTGAAGTAGACAGAGATGGCAAGACCTGGGCGATGTCCTTCCAGCGAGGAGCACCTGGTCTATTCGATGACAAGAAATCCATTGCACCTGAGAACCCATTCAAAGCTTTCAAGGACAAGAGCATCCTTCGTGAAATTGGCAAGGTTGCCAAGGGTAAGACAGGTTCAAGAGTCAGATTCTGGTCTGACCCTCAGATCTTCGTTAAAGGTGCAGAGTTTGAACTAGAAGACATTCTTGCCAGAGCGAGGCAAACCGCATTCTTAGTACCAGGACTGAAGCTGGTTGTTTCGGATCAGAGATCTGGAAAAGCAGTTGTTCACGAGTTCCTTTACCAAGGTGGAATCGTTGAGTTCGTTGACTTCCTTGCCAAAGATGCACCGCTAAGCAATGTCTGGAGACTCAGCGGCAATGGTGCCTACACAGAAACAGTTCCTGTTCTAAACGCAGCAGGCAACATGGAATCTAAAGAGGTTCAGCGCAATTGTGAAGTTGATGTAGTTGTTCGCTGGGGAACTGACTACGACACAGAAATCAAGAGCTTCGTAAACATTATTGCTACGCCTAAGGGTGGAACTCACCTTCAAGGATTTGAACAAGCACTTCTAAAGGTTTTAAGAGCTCAGGCAGATGCTAACTCTAGAAAATTCAAACTAGGTAGTGAAAAAATCGAGAAGGAAGATGTAACTGCAGGTCTTACCGCAGTAGTTACAGTTCGAATAGCTGAACCTCAGTTCGAAGGACAGACCAAGGAAATCCTTGGTACACCTGCCATCAAGAACATCGTCTCAACCGTTGTAGCAAAAGCTCTTACCGATCGCTTCAACTCTTCAAAGCGTGAAGACAAGGCTCAAACCGCACTGGTACTTGAGAAGGTAGTAAACGAGATGAAGTCTCGTATCTCAGCGAGAACTCATAAAGAAACTCAACGAAGAAAAACAGCACTTGAATCTTCTTCTCTTCCTACAAAGCTTGTTGACTGCAGAACTCAGGACACATTGGACTCAGAGCTAATCATCGTTGAGGGTGAATCTGCTCTTGGAACGGCCAAGCTTGCTAGAAACAGTGAGTTCCAAGCACTGCTTCCAATTCGAGGAAAGATCCTGAACGTTCAAAAGGCTGCCATCACTGACATGCTAAACAACGTTGAGTGTGCATCAATCATTCAAGTTCTTGGAGCAGGTTCAGGTAGATCATTTGATTTGGCATCTGCTCGTTACGGCAAAATCATTCTGATGAGCGACGCGGATGTTGACGGTGCTCACATTAGAACTCTGCTTCTAACTCTTTTCTATAAATACATGCGACCTCTAGTTGAAGACGGAAGAGTCTTTGCTGCTGTTCCGCCACTTCACCGTGTAGTTGTCATAAACCCTGGTTCAAAGGCAAACGAGACTATCTACACTTACTCGCAGCCAGAACTAGAAGCATTGCTTGCAAAGCTTTCTAAAGCAGGCAAGAAGTATCAAGAACCTATCCAGAGATACAAGGGTTTAGGTGAGATGGATGCAGATCAGCTTGCTGAAACAACCATGGATCGAAAGAGTCGTTCACTTCGTCGAGTGACAGTTGACGATTTAGCTGCGGCAGAGAAGATGTTTGAACTACTTATGGGTAATGAAGTGGCTCCAAGAAGAGACTTCATTGTTGATAAGGCTGAATCTTTTGAGCGCGAAAGAATTGACGCTTAGTCTCTACCTGCTGAAACAATAGTCGCGCTTAGCGGAGTTCCAGAGGCATCTCTCTTACCTAGATACTCAGGTGTCTCAAGAGGCTTGCCAGCTGATGCGGATCCTAGAATCGGTGAGTTGCCAACGTACGCAAAGTAAAGCTGATTTTCGTCTCTAATGAACTTCTGTGCTCTCACACCACCGGTAGCTCTACCCTTGGCAGGGAATTCAGAAATCTCAGTGATCTTTGCACTTCCAGCATCAACAGCACCTAGAGATTCACTGTTGTTCGCTGCTGTTAAAACCTGGGTGTCTTTAGTCACCTTGATTGATGTGAAGTAGATTGCCTTGGCACCGTCAGAGAGCTTGATGCCTGCCATACCAGCAGCTCCTCGACCCTGTGGTCGAACACTGCTTGCTTCGAATCTAAGTAGTTGTGCATCGTCAGTAATGAAAACAAGAGTGTCTTTTTCAGAGCTAACTTCAGCACCGACTACCAAGTCGCCACTCTTTAGAGAAATAACTTCGAACTCAGTCTTCTCTAAGAAATCTGGGCTTAGACGTTTTACAACACCAGCCTGCGTTCCAATTGCGATAACTGTCTTGTCGGTGAGTTCGAAGACGCCAACTAGCTTGATCGACTTTGGTAAGCCTAGGAATTCAGAAGCCGAGACTGAATCAGATGCATCAAAGCCACCTTCACTGCCTGGAATGTCTCCTGCGTGAACTCGGTGCATCACGCCATCAGATGTTAGGAACCCGATGTAACTTCTAGTTGTGCTTGAGATGACTGCTCTTAGCGCATCGTGCTTCTTACGCTTTGCTGTTGCTACTGGTTCAAGGGCTGTTCTCAGAACCTGTCCGCTTGCAGTTAGCACAATGAAGCAAGGGGAGTCAGCTAGCTGAGCATCAATAGCAGCAGCCTTAGCAGAACTTACTGGCTTGACCTCAGTGATGCCATCGCTAATGGTTGAACGGCGATCATCACCATACTTTGCAGATACTTCTTGAAGCTCAGCAGCTACTACATCTCTTAGGTTCTTGTCTGCAGAAAGAATCTTCTTTAGATCAGCAATTTCCTTAGCCAGTGTCTTGCTCTCATTCTCAAGCTCAAGCTTTGAGAACTTAGTAAGTCTGCGAAGTTTAAGTTCAAGGATGTATTCAGCCTGAATCTCGGAGAGTGTGAACTTAGACATCAACTTCTTGCGAGCATCATCAACTTCATCTGCTGCACGAATAATCTTGATGACTTCGTCAATACTAAGAATTGCCTTTAGCAAACCTTCAACAAGGTGAAGACGAGCAAGTTTCTTCCCTAAACGATTTTCTGTGCGACGTTTGATAACAACAACCCGGTGGGCTAAGTAAACACCGAGCATGTCTCTTAGACCTAGAGTTTCAGGTCTGCCATCAACTAGAGCAACGTTGTTGATGCTGAATGAATCTTCAAGGGGAGTGAACCTGTAGAGCAGATCCAAGACAACGTTTGGATCAAAGCCGGTCTTTAGTTCAATGACAAGCTTTAGGCCGTTTGTTCTGTCGGTTAGGTCGATGACATCCGAAATTCCTTGAAGCTTCTTGCTGTTTACGCCGTCCTTGATCTTTTCAATGATTCGTTCAGGACCAACGAGGTATGGGAGCTCTGTAACCACCAAAGCTAGTTTCCTTGGTGAAACACTCTCGATAGAAACTTTCGCACGGGTCTTGAAAGATCCTCGTCCTGTTTCATAGGCTTCGGTGATTCCTTCGGTTCCCATGATGATTCCACCTGAAGGCAGATCAGGACCAGGAATGAACTTCATTAGATCAGCTGATGTTGCCTTTGGGTTGCTCAGTAGGTGAATTGCACCGGCAATAACTTCACGCATATTGTGTGGAGCCATATTGGTAGCCATACCAACGGCAATGCCCGATGATCCATTTACTAGAAGATTAGGGAATGCTGCCGGTAGAACTTCAGGTTCAGAAAGCTGAGCATCGTAGTTTGGTTTGAAATCAACTACGTCCTCGTCTAGACCTTCGTTCATGATCAGAGCAGCAGCTGCAAGTCTTGTCTCTGTATAACGAGAAGCAGCTGGGCCATCATCTAGGGAACCGAAGTTTCCGTGACCGTCAATCATTGGAACTCTAAGGGTGAATGCCTGGGACATTCTCACCATGGCGTCATAGATAGCTCCATCACCGTGAGGGTGAAGCTTTCCCATAACCTCACCAACAACACGCGCAGACTTTACGTGTCCTCGGTCAGGCCTAAGGCCCATTTCACCCATTTGGAAGATGATTCTTCTTTGAACAGGCTTTAGTCCATCTCTGGCATCTGGCAAAGCTCTGGCGTAGATAACGGAATATGAGTACTCGAGGAATGAGTCGCTAAGTTCTTGGGTTAGAGCAATGTCTACGATTCGTTCATCTGGGAATCGATTTTCAGGCTTCTTATTAGTCATGATCTTTCTAGTGGCTAAAAGGGCTGTGGCAGACTTATCTCTATGTCTTCGATGCTACCTGCCCCTCCTAAATCCTTTGGGATGCTCGGCGATGTGTTGATAAGTGCCCTAGGTAGCGTTGTGGGGCAACCAAACCCCCTCAATCTTTCGAAGAAGCGTTCAGTCTGCGTAATTCTCATAGACGGGCTTGGCTCACACAATCTAAAGTCTTCTGGAGCACATGCAGGTTTTCTAAACTCACGAACCTCCATACCAGCCTCCTGCTACTTTCCGGCAACCACTGCTTCAAGCATTGTTTCCTTCTCAACGGGTAAGCCACCATGGGAGAACAAGTTCATTGGCTACCAGATCTTTGAACGAGAGACACAAAGAAAAAGAAATCTTCTAACAGGGTGGGAGAGCAGTGAGTCCGCTCGAGATTTTCAGACCCTCAAGACTGTTTCTGAGATGGCACTTGAACAAGAAGTTGAGTTTCACACGGTTGCTCCAGCTGCTTATGAAGATTCAGGTTTCACAGCTGCCACCATGCGTGGAAGTGAATTCCATGGGACTAAGTCCCTTTCTGAACGATTTGAGATAGCCAAGAAACTATTGGCAGAGCCTAGCCAGAAGGTTATTTATCTTTATATCCCAGAACTAGACCAGCTAGCCCACGCTAAAGGTTGGCAGTCTCAGGCCTGGCTTACCAAGCTAGAAGACATTGATGCTGAAGTCTCATCTCTATCAAACAGTTTGAATAAGCACGCAGCATTACTGGTAACAGCTGATCACGGAGTTATTGATGTCCCACACGCTAATCATGTTTACGTTGATCTGCACATAGACAAGGAAGCACTGATTGATGTTGGTGGCGACACAAGAGCGCTTTATCTTTACCTGGCAGATTCAGCAACTACTGAGATATATGTCGAGAAACTGAAAGAGGCTGTGGGGGATAGCTGCTATGTCATCACCCCAGAAGCGCTAATTGAAGCAGGGTATTGGCCTAAGGAGATTGAGAGAGATGCAGTTCCTGACATTTTGATTTTGGCAAAGAAGGAAGTTGCTCTTTATCATCGTGAGTTTGCAAAAAAGAAATCGTTGGAGATGATTGGACACCACGGTTCAATTACCCAGCAGGAAATGAGTATTCCGCTAATTGCTATTGGCTTTTAGTTACTTGTCGTCTTCTTCGTCTTTAGTGCCGAATAGAACCTCAGCCCACCTTGATGTGCTCTGAATTGGTGGTGCTTGCACTGCTGGTGCTTCAGGTTCGGTTACAGGCTCAACATTTGTTTCTTCAATTATGAAAGATTCAGTAACCACGGTTTCTTCTACAAAGAGTTCTTCAGCTACGTCTTCTCTTTCCTGAGAGTAGATCTCTTCTGAATCAAAATCTTCTTGAACATCATCTACAACATGGAATGTTGCTCTAGTCTCAGTTTCGACAATTGTGATGACTTCAGTTTGGTTCTGCTCAGCTGGAACTTCTTCAATGAGTTCAGGAACTACTGATAGTCCAGTGGTTACAGGCTGTATTTCTTCTTCAATAGTTTCAACTTGTGCTGCTGAAACGGTTGGATGCATAACCTGTTCAGTTTTATGCTTTGGTGTGCTTTCAATCAAACTCAGAGGAGATGCGTTTGAAAGCAGAAGTGCGCTTTGATTCTCCGGAACAAGAGAAAGCGCCTTTGGCTCGAAAGACCAGGTAGCTATCCCAGGCTCTGAATCAATTTTGTATTCAGCCGAAACTAACCAAACACCTTCAACAGTTTTCTTGGAAACCCAAGATACATCTTTTGCTCTGTTGTTGGCCAGACGCTCGTCCATTACAGTTCCAAATTCGATCTGAGTTGGATCTGTGAATCGATCTCCAGCTAGAGAGAGTCTGATGTTTCTAGCTAAAGTGACGATGTGTTTCAGTTCAGTGAGGATTGGGGCTGCATATTTGGCTACCTGATCTTCATCAGCACCGGTTCTAGCAACTAATTCAGCAACTGTTGTCCCTAAACGAATCTCAGCTTGAATCTCTCTTGGGGTAAGTGTTGGTGGAAGCTCTGCTGGGCGTGATTTCATGGCCTTGAGCAAGTCAGGTGAAATCTCCAGGTAGTGGCGAGTGCCATCAGGAGCTTGTAGCTCAAGCTGGTTGTTAGTAACGCCAGTTATTCGTAAATCCGCCATTTTCAATCCTTCTGCCGATAGTTTGCCACTCTATTTGCTAGTTTTGCGGTTGATTCTGCTGTGCCGCGACACGCCCAAACTGGGAGATGACTGACAATAGTGCTTTCTTCGGTGTTAATAGGGTTGCATTTATGTACTTCGTGTTGGACACTTTCAGCGCTGAAATGAATTATTCGAAAGGAAAGTAATTGGCTACCGATTACGATGCTCCACGCAAGAACGACGACGACACAGAGTCCCTTGAAGCTATCAAAGAGTCAGAGGGAACTTCCGCTGCGTCAGACGTAGATGCTGACGATCATTCCGATTCCTTCTCTATCCCTGAAGTAACTAACGAGGAGCAGGACGTTGTTGTCGTGCCCAAGCAGGAAGACGAGTTCACCTGTTCAGAGTGCTTCATTGTTAAACACCACAGCCAGAAAGCCAAGAAAAATGGCGAATATGGTCCTGTTTGTGTTGACTGCGCTCACTAGCGCTTATTGATTAGTCCTGCTAGAACTTCTGGATTCCTGGTTGCAATCAACCAGTAGGGAGTCGGATCTTGTTTATCTTGGATTTCAATCTTTACTAGCTGTTTGACCCCAATTTGAAATTTGGTGAATGCGCGGCTATCCAGTTTCACGCCACGCTCCAAAAAGGCCTCTTGAGGACTGACTACCTCGGCTTTGCCCAGGTATTTGGTCTCAATTGAAGCTTGACCAATTGAAAGAGTCTGCTGATTCAAAGCAATTAGTGGAGAGCCCAGCCAAGAAAGAACTAAAACCAGAGGAATTGAAGCTAGAGCTAAAGAAATGCTGACAACTTCAGAAAAGGGCAAAGCAACTAGAAAGAGTGAAAGTGGGAGAGTTATTGAAGCTATGTAGAAGTAAACGGTTGGGAGAACCCGCTCTTTATAGAGGTCCGTCGCTAGAAGTATTGTCATGGAATTAGAATACGCTCATGACCTCTTTTGAAGTTCTAATTAGCTGTGAACCAGATTTGACGCCAACCATGGGTAACCCTGGTGATGCTGGATATGACCTTAGGTCGGCAGAAAACGCTGTAGTGCCAGCAAGATCAAGACACACAGTCAACACTGGAGTTTCAATTGCTCTTCCAGCAGGTTACGTAGCTCTAGTGCATCCAAGAAGTGGATTGGCAGCTAAGCACGGGATAACAGTCCTAAATGCTCCAGGGACTGTTGATGCGGGATACCGCGGTCAAATGCTTATTACTTTGGTTAACCACTCCGATGAAGATTTTGAAATCACACGAGGAGACAGGATTGCTCAGATGCTGTTCCAAAAGTTTGAATCTGCAAGATTTGTGCACGTAACAGAACTACCTGGTTCTCAAAGAGGAAGCGCTGGCTTTGGATCTACAGGAGTCAAGTGATGATGAATGCTAATGGCGGTCGCCAACTCAACAAAGGTCCATGGGATAGCTCAGACCTAAACGCTCCTAAAGATTTGGTTGACTTTGGTTCAATTCTTTTTGTGCCAAACCCAGGTGTTGGTGTTCGAGCTGATATTGAAGAAGGAACACAACGTGTAGTGGCTATCTCTTTCGATTACAAAGAAAGCGTTCTCCAAGTGCAGGCTTTTGCCTCATCCAAG
Source organism: Micrococcales bacterium (assembly GCA_947489135.1). Lineage (GTDB taxonomy): Bacteria > Actinomycetota > Actinomycetes > Actinomycetales > Microbacteriaceae > Rhodoluna. The sequence goes on along the minus strand of CANLCU010000016.1, from coordinate 5,842 downwards.
GGATTATCTCTTTGGGATGAAGTTGTTGACGATATCTTCACAAGTCTCACAAGCCAAAAGGTTCAAGCCGAAAAGGTAACTGGACCCTACGGAGTTGAAATTCATGCAGAAATTCCTGTCGGTGAATCAAAAAGCCAGAAAGTCCGGATGTTTGGATTCAGCGGTAACCGCTGGTTGCTAAGAGGAACAATATCTGGTGCTGCCATAACTGATCTTGAGCAAAGAAGTGAATTAGAAGATGTCTTTAGAGGTCTTGTCGTGAACAGGGGAGAGACACCACTTCCTCCTAGAGAAGTTCTACCTTTAGAGCTACCTACAGGCTCAATTGTTACGAGAGCAAAGTAATGGCTAACGAGAAGCCAAAGATCGACTCTGAAAAGTATGGGGTCAAGAAAACCGATGATGGCTACAAGGTTGATGCCAAGAGCCTAATTGCCAGTGTTGGCGGTGTTCAAGGCTTCATTGAAGCTACAGTTCCAGGTTTGGTTTATGTCCTCAGTTTCGCGATCTGGCAAGACCTCACGATTTCGATTGTTTCTGTCTCTATTGCCATGGTTGCTCTAATAATCAGACATTTCCTAGCAAAGAGACCTGCATCAGCTCTTGTAGGACCAGTTCTTGGCATAGCTTTGGCTATCTACCTTGCCCAGAGGCCTGAAGGGCAGCCTAGAGACTTCTATTTGACTGGCTTTGTAACTAATGCTTCTTATGGGGGAGCCCTGCTATTGAGCGTCTTGGTGCGTTTTCCTCTAATTGGTGTATTGGTTGGCTTTATGACCGATCAGGGTCTCCGATGGCGAAAAGAACGCAGAAAAGTCCGCTTTTTCAACCTCGTGACATGGCTATGGGTTGCTTTCTTCGCCTCCCGCCTAGCTGTTCAGGTGCCGATGTATCTAGCAAATGATGTTGTTTCCCTTGGTTTTACAAGGATTGTTATGGGAACCCCGTACTTCCTGATGATGATCTGGATTTCATGGCTTTTGCTTAGGAAAGTAGTTAGTGCCAAACAAGATGGTATTTTGGACAAGTAATTCTTTTTCAGCACTGCTAGGAGCGGACTTTGTCCAACGTAAATAGTTTCAAATCCAGTTCAACCCTTGATGTGGGCAACAAGTCTTATCGCATCTTTAGGTTGGACAGTGTTCTAAAGAACCAGCTCCCTTACAGCCTGAAAATTCTTCTAGAGAACATGCTTCGCACCGAAGACGGAGCGAACATCACCGAAGCTCACATTAACGCCATCGTTAACTGGGACCCTAAGGCAGAGCCTGACATTGAGATTCAGTTCAGCCCAGCACGTGTAATCATGCAGGACTTCACAGGAGTACCTTGCATCGTAGACCTTGCCACAATGCGTGAAGCAGTAGCAGACCTTGGTGGAGATCCGAAGAAAATCAACCCACTTTCTCCAGCAGAACTAGTTATCGACCACTCAGTTGTGATTGACGTTGCTGGCTCACCAGATGCGTTCGAGAGAAACGTTGCTTATGAGTATGAGCGCAACGGTGAGCGTTACCAATTCCTTCGCTGGGGTCAGGGAGCGTTTAACAACTTCAAGGTTGTTCCTCCAGGCACTGGCATTGTTCACCAGGTCAACATTGAGTATCTAGCAAGAACTGTTATGACTAGAGAACTTGATGGTGAGACTCTTGCTTATCCAGACTCATGTGTTGGTACTGATTCACACACCACCATGGTTAATGGTCTTGGTGTTCTTGGTTGGGGAGTAGGTGGAATCGAAGCTGAGGCTGCAATGCTAGGACAGCCGGTTTCAATGCTTATTCCTAAGGTTGTTGGTTTCAAGCTAACGGGTTCAATTCCTGTTGGTGCAACAGCTACAGATGTTGTTCTAACCATCACAGAGATGATGCGTAAGCACGGAGTTGTTGGAAAGTTTGTTGAGTTCTACGGAGCAGGTGTTAGTGCTGTTCCATTGGCTAACCGAGCAACCATTGGAAACATGAGCCCAGAGTTTGGTTCGACTGTTGCTATCTTCCCAATCGATGAAGTAACTATTGATTACTTACGTTCAACTGGTCGTGCTTCAGAAGAAATTGAATTAGTTGAGGCATACAGCAAGGCTCAGGGTCTATGGCACGATGCAAACAATGAAGCTGCCTATAGCGAATACATCGAACTAGATCTTTCAACTGTTGTTCCATCTATTGCTGGCCCTAAGCGACCTCAAGACAGAATTGAATTGTCAAAAGCAAAGGAGCACTTTGCTACCGACATCAAGACATACAGCAGTGACGTTTCAAACCCAAGTGAAGTTGATGGAACTGATTACTCAATTGACAATGGCTATGTTGCTATCGCATCAATTACCTCTTGCACTAACACTTCAAACCCATCTGTGATGATGGCTGCTGGTCTACTAGCTCGTAAGGCTGTAGCAAAGGGTCTAAAGAGTAAGCCATGGGTTAAGACTTCTCTAGCTCCTGGTTCAAAAGTTGTTACCGAGTACTTCGACAAGGCGGGACTAACAGCTGATCTAAATGGTCTTGGTTTCGACCTTGTTGGCTACGGTTGCACAACCTGTATCGGCAACTCCGGTCCTCTAGATGCTGAGATTTCAGAAGCAGTCAACAAGAACGACTTGGCAGTAACAGCAGTTCTTTCAGGTAACAGAAACTTTGAAGGTCGCATTAATCCAGATGTGAAGATGAACTATCTTGCATCTCCACCACTAGTTGTTGCTTATGCACTTGCTGGAACTATGGACTTCAACTTCGACACTCAAGCTCTAGGAAAAGACAAAGAAGGCAAGGATGTCTTCCTTTCGGACATCTGGCCAACACCTGATGAGGTTCAATCAACTATTGATTCAACTATCGACTCTGAAATGTTCAACAGACAGTACGCTGGCGTATTCGAAGGTGATGAGAGATGGAAGTCACTTCCTACTCCAATTGGAGATACCTTCAGTTGGGATGTTAAGAGCACATACGTAAGAAAGCCTCCTTACTTCGAGGGAATGAGCATGACTCCTTCTCCAGTAGTTGACTTCCACGATGCTCGTGTTCTTGCAAAGCTAGGGGATTCTGTAACAACAGATCACATTAGCCCTGCAGGTTCTATCAAGGCAGATTCACCAGCTGGAAAGTATCTAGCCGAGAACAATGTTTCTCGTGTTGACTTCAACTCATATGGATCTAGACGTGGTAACCACGAAGTAATGATTCGTGGAACTTTTGCGAACATCAGATTGCGTAACCAACTACTTCAAGATGTCGAAGGTGGATACACCAGAGACTTCACCACCGCAGATGGTGCACAGAGCTTTATCTATGACGCATCAAGCAACTACCAGGCTCAAGGAACATCACTTGTGATTCTTGCTGGAAAAGAATATGGTTCAGGATCTTCTAGAGACTGGGCTGCTAAGGGAACTGCTCTACTTGGTGTGAAGGCTGTTATTGCGGAGAGCTTCGAACGTATTCACAGAAGCAACCTGATTGGTATGGGTGTTCTTCCATTGCAGTACCTACCTGGTCAAACTGCTGAAACTCTCGGGCTTGATGGGACTGAATCTTTTACCATCACTGGTGTGACAGCACTAAATGATGGAGTGACTCCTAAGACTCTTAAGGTAGAAGCAAAGCCAACTGCACACAGCGCTGCTGGTAAGCAAGCACTTACTTTTGAAGTTGCTTTGCGTATCGATACACCTGGTGAAGCTGACTACTACCGACACGGTGGAATCTTGCAGTATGTACTTAGAAGTTTGGTGGCTTAATTGACAATTCTTGAGTCGATTCAATCTCCAGATGATCTGAAGAAACTTTCTGTTGCTCAGACCAAGGAGCTTGCTCAGGAGATTCGTGAATACCTGATTGAAACAATCACCTCAACCGGTGGTCACCTTGGACCAAACCTTGGAGTTGTTGAACTTACTCTTGCTATTCACCGTGTGTTTGATTCACCTAATGACAGCATCATCTTTGACACAGGACATCAATCTTATGTTCACAAGCTAGTAACCGGCAGAACTGATCTTTCAGGAATCAGAACCAAGGGTGACATAGCCGGTTACCCTCAGCGATCAGAATCAATTCACGACGTAGTCGAGTCTTCACACGCTTCTTCATCTCTTTCCTGGGCTGATGGTATTTCAAGAGCGTATAGATTAACCGGTCAAACAGAACGTGCAGTTGTTGCTGTAATTGGTGATGGAGCACTTACCGGTGGTATGGCTTGGGAAGCACTAAACAACATCACCGATGACAACGATAGAAATCTTGTCATCGTAGTTAACGACAATGGTCGCTCATATGCTCCAACCATTGGTGGATTGGCTAAGTACCTCAATGATTTCAGAACAGAACCTTTCTACAAGCGTATGTATCGCGCATCTAAAAAGTTCTTCTCACTATTCGGTCCTCTAGGTCGCTTGGCTTATTCAACAATTAGAGGTGCTGGTAAAGGACTACTTGGTACCTTCACACCTAAGAGCATGTTCCCTAACCTTGACCTGAAATACATCGGTCCAATTGATGGTCATGATCAAGAGGCAATGGAACAAGCACTGCGCCAGGCAAAGCAATACGGTGCTCCAGTTATTGTTCACGCGATTACTCAAAAGGGTAGAGGCTTCACCCTTGCTGAAGATGATGTGAATGACCAGTACCACGCTGTGGGACAAATAGACCCAAAGACCGGTAGGTCTCTTGAATCATCAACAGGTAAGTCATGGACATCTGTATTTGCTGATGAAGTTCTAGAAATTGCCCGTCACAATGAACGTGTAGTTGGAATTACTGGAGCGATGCTTATCCCAGTTGGACTTCACAAGTTTGCTGCAGAATTCCCTAACCGAGTATTTGATGTTGGTATTGCTGAACAGCACGCTGTGACCTCAAGTGCTGGTTTAGCTTTTGGTGGACTACACCCAGTTGTTGCCATCTACGCAACTTTTGCTAACCGAGCATTCGACCAAATTCTTATGGATGTTGCTCTTCACAACGCTGGCGTGACATTCGTTCTAGACAGAGCTGGTGTTACCGGTCCTGATGGAGCTTCACACCATGGAATGTGGGATCTCGCTCTATTGCAGATTGTCCCTGGAATTGAAATAGCTGCTCCTAGAGATGCCATCAGATTACGTGAAGAACTTGCTGAAGCAATTGCTATTGAAGATTCACCAACTGTAATTAGATTCCCTAAGGGTGTAGCCCCGACTGAGATTAAGGAACTAAGAAGACTGGCTGACGGTGTAGATGTACTAGCCGAGGCACCGTCTAAAGATGTCCTTATTGTTGCTGTTGGTGCAATGGCAACCGTTGCTTTGAAAGTGGCTGAATTACTTGCTGCTCACGGAATTGGGGCAACAGTAGTTGATCCTCGATGGGTTGTTCCAGTTAGAAAGAGCGTTCTCGATCTAGCAAGCCAACACCGTCTTGTTGTGACTTTGGAAGACGGCGTAAGAGTTGGTGGAATTGGAACCAGGATCCGTCAAGATCTCAGAGCAGCTCAGATTGATACTGCTTTGAACGAGCTTGGACTACCTGACGAATTCTTGGAGCACGCATCAAGAAGTGAAATTCTTAATCGTGTTGGTCTGAAAGCTCAAGATATTGCCCAGGAGATTGTGGCTCAAGTTCTAGGTTCTAGAGTGCCTCACGCTAAGCAGATTGACGAGCCTACGAAAGACTCAAGAAGTACTATCTAGTTCTTCTTCGTTCTCTTTCGGCTTTGTTGCCAGAGCAATCAATAGTCCTTCCAGAACTAGCTCTATTTGCCATTGACGGACCAAGCGATAAGCCAAGGCACCCTTTAGATTCTCTGCACTCAACGGGACTGGCGGTTCGAAACAAATCTGTCTCAAGGTGTCTGGGTTCAG